>DOHJ01000114.1:2145-11486 GCA_003535335.1 Paracoccaceae bacterium
ATCGCCAGTCCGCAGGTATTTTTTATCGGCATAAAGTCCGATATTTTTGGCCTCTTCCGTATAAGTACTGCCTGCAAACACTCCGGGGTTCGAAATACAAATCTCGCCAATTTCCTCAACTTTGCATTCCTTGGTGATTTTTCCAGCATCATCGCATTCCAGAATACGCACATCGCTATATGGAAACGGCAGCCCGACCGAGCCAATTTTCTTCTCGCCATCAACCGGATTGATTGAAACCAGACAGGTGGCCTCGGTCAAACCATACCCCTCGACCAGATTAACCCCCGTCGCCTTCTGAAACCGGTTAAACAGTTCAATCGGTAACGGCGAAGAGCCTGAAAAAGCGATTTTCAAACTGGAAATATCCGCGTCCACCGGCCGCTGCATCAAGGCGGCAATCGCAGTGGGAACAGTAATGATAAATGATACTTTCCAGCGTTCAATCAATTTCCAGAAATTATCAAACACCCCGTCGCCACGATAGCCCGCAGGCGTTGGCACCACCAGATGCGACCCCGACGCAATCACCGACATCAAAACCACATGCACGGCAAAAACGTGAAACAACGGCAGCGGACAAATCAGCACGTCCTCTTCCGTAAACAGCAGCGTATTTCCCAGCCAACCGTTATAAATCATGCCCGAATATTTATGTTGCGCCACCTTGGGCATGCCTGTGGTGCCACCGGTGTGGAAATAGGCCGCCACACGGTCGGATTTGGAATCGGCAAAATCCAGTGTTGTATTATGGCGCGCCATTTCTTTGCTAAAACTAACCACATTGGCATGGTGTTTAATTGGATTTTTAGGGCGGATCATTCCGGCAATCCAGCTTTTGGGCGGGGACAAATACCGCACCAGATCAACCTCGATCACAGTTTTCACATTCGGGGCCATCGCCACCGCTTCGGCGGCCAATTGCGCAACGTTGGTTTTTGGCAGGCTTTTTAGTGTGACCAAAACTTTGGCACCGGTTTCGCGTAAAATAGAGGCGATTTGTTCAGCGTCTAGCAGCGGATTTATCGGGTTTACAATGCCGGCAATTGCACCGCCCAAAAGCGTGAAAACCGTTTCATTTGCGTTGGGTAGCAAATAGGCAACCACATCGTTTTCACCAATGCCCATGGCCCGAAACATATTTGCGGCTTGCACAGATTTTTCATGCAAACTTCGCCAGTTCAGGGTCTCGGCCTTGTCCGTGGGTCCAGATGTAATCTGAAAGCTCAGGGCATTACGGTCGCCATATTTCTCTGCTGTATTGGTTAAAAACTGGTAAATGGTTTTTGGCAGATCGCGCTGGTCCCAAGGCTTTTCATTTTCAAAGGCTTTACAGTCGGCCTGTGTTGCAAAATTTGTCATTTTCTCTCCCCGTCTGCATTTTCGCAGGATCATTAGCAAAGTAAAATGCGCCTAATTTCGGAAATAGGCAAGCGTTAGGCAGGAAAATATCTATTCTTCTGGCACATCAGCCGTAAATTGCAGCCTTGCCAGACGGGCGTATAAGCCATTTTCTGCCACCAGTTTTTCATGCGTGCCTTCGGCAACAATCCGGCCGTTTTCAAACACCAGGATACGATCGGCCTTCTTAACCGTGGCCAAACGGTGTGCAACAATCAGCGTTGTGCGCTCGGCCGCTAATTTTTCGACCGCTTGTTGAACAGCGCGTTCACTTTCAGCGTCCAGCGCCGATGTTGCTTCGTCCAAAAGCAGAATTGGCGCATTTCGCAAAATTGCCCGCGCGATTGCAACCCGTTGTTTTTGCCCCCCCGATAACATCACGCCGCGCTCACCCAAATAAGTATCGTAACCTTTTGGCAATGCTTGCAAAAATCCATCAGCAGCGGCGGCTTTTGCGGCCGATATCACCTCGGAATCAGATGCGCCATCGCGCCCAAAACGGATGTTTTCCATTGCAGAGGTCGCAAAAATAACCGGGTCTTGTGGCACCAGCGCAATATGTTGACGAAACAGGTTTCGCTGCATGTCGCGCAAATCCAGCCCGTCGATCCGGATTATCCCGCTCTGAGGATCATAAAACCGCTGCAACAATTGGATAATTGTGGTTTTACCCGCGCCGGACGGACCGACCAAAGCCACCGTTTCACCCGGTTTTACGGTCAAACTCAGCCCGTCAAGGGCCGGTTTATCTGACCGCGACGGATAGGAAAACCTGACATTGTCAAAACAGATTTCGCCTTTTACCGGCGCAGGTAACAGGGTCGGATTAACCGGATCTGTAACGCTATCTTCGCTTTCCAACAGCTCGATCAGGCGTTCAGTTGCCCCGGCGGCCCTTTGCAATTCGCTCCAGGTTTCAGACAGCGATCCGACCGCGCCCGCCACCAAAATAGCGTAAATCAAAAATTGTACCAGCAATCCCGCGCTCATATTGCCCATCTGCACATCGCGCGCGCCAATCCACAACACGCCAACAATCCCTGAAAAAATCAGAAAAATCACAATTCCGGTCATCCACGCGCGGGTGCCGATGCGCCGGTGCGCCGCAACAAAAGCGTGCTCGGTAACCTCGTTAAACCCGGAAATAACCACCTGTTCACGGGCAAAGGATTGAACCGTTTGAACCGCACTCAAGGATTCTGATGCGGTGCCGGAGCTATTTGCAATCCAGTCCTGGTTTTCACGGCTTAGCCGACGCAAACGTCGCCCCAAAACCACAATCGGCACAACAACTGCAGGTACAATCAGCAGCACAAGACCTGTCAGTTTAGCGCTGGTAATCAACATCAGAACCATACCGCCAAACAACAGAAAAATATTGCGTAAAGCAACAGAAACAGAAGAGCCGATGACCGACTGGATCACCGTTGTATCTGTGGTGATCCGTGACAGGATTTCGCCGGTCATAATGCGCTCGAAAAATGATGGGCTAAGGGTAATCACACGCTGAAATACCGCCTTGCGAATATCGGCGACCACCCGTTCGCCCAACCGTGTTACCAAATAATACCGCAGGCCCGTCCCAATCGCCAAGGCCGCAGCCAACCCCAGCGCTGCGCCAAAATACTGATCCAGCAGGCTAACATCGTTCTGGTTAAACCCATCGACAACACGGCGCACAGCCAAAGGTAAAATTAACGAAATAACCGCTGTTAAAATCAGGGCAAGCAGCGACAAAAGGACCATTATTTTGTAAGGGCGCAAAAAAGGGGCTAGGCCGGAAAGTGCCCCAACTTTTTTAGATTTTTCGCGGCTGTCCGTTTCTGCTATGTCGTTGCGCCCCATTGCCGCTTAACCATTCTTCATTGCATGATTGCCTCATAATCCCATAACCCTATAAGAACAAGCGCCGGATGGCCATAAACCGGATATACTATCGGGATTTTGGAGCGGGTAGCGGGAATCGAACCCGCGCCTTAAGTTTGGAAAACTCGTATGATACCATTTCACCATACCCGCCAGAAGGTGAGCGATGCTTAGTTCAAAAACAACAAATGGTCAAGCAATCGCAACGCGTTTTTTAACTGCGCGGCCTAAATGAGCACCTTAAGGCGTTTTTAACCAACGTTCCCGTTTCCCCCTTGATTTCTTAAATATTTCTTAGCATCTCTGGGTTGGGATAAGCGGGAGTTTTTGGTGCGGAATTTTTTAACAATGTTTGTGATCTTATTAGCGTTTCCGATTTCGGCCGCCAAATTGCAGATAATAGATGGCGACACGATTGATCTGGACGGCGTGCGGTATCGTTTGGAAGGCATTGATGCACCCGAACTGGCGCAGCAATGCAAGGCCGTGACCGGTGTCTGGAATTGCGGTGAACGGGCGCGTGATGCGCTGGTTCGGATGACAAATCGGCATGATGTGCGCTGTCATGGGAATCAGCGCGATAAATATGGCCGTATGATTGGCTATTGCACGGCTGACGGCATTGATTTGAACCAGCGTATGGTGCGTGAAGGGTTTGCTTGGGCTTTTCGGAAGTATTCGATGACCTACGTTCAAGATGAAGCGCATGCAAAACGTGCCGGCTTAGGGATTTGGCAGGCAAAAACCATTCCGGCATGGCAATACCGCAGCCAAAAATGGAAATCCGCAGGACAGGCTGCGCCGAATGGGTGTGCAATCAAAGGCAACATTTCAAAAAGCGGTAAAATTTACCATGTTCCATGGTCCAAATGGTATGATCGCACCCGAATTAGCCTGAAAAGAGGCGAGCGCTGGTTTTGCAACGAGGCCGAAGCCGTTGCCGCAGGATGGCGTGCGCCGCGCGGTTAAGGCAAACTCAATCCAATTTAATTCGCCCGACAACCAGAACGCATTTACTTTCGTAAACGCTGCCTCGGGTTATCGGCTGAATACTTGATTTTGATTGGATTGGATCGGCCCTTGATCTAAAAAGACCCGAACATGTCGGGTCTTTTTATTTACCCAAGACTAAATCAACTAGGAATATCGCCCTCGATACCCTCAACGTAAAAGTTAAGGCCACCAAGCGCACCATCATCCGCAGCTTCGCCGTCTTTTAGCCAAACAGTGCCGTCCTGCTTATTCAAAGGTCCGGTGAATGGCAGGTATGTGCCATCAGCAATTGCATCACGCATGGCAGCTGCCTCGGCGCGAACATCGGCCGGGATTTCTTCGGAGAACGCGCCAATGGCAACCATGCCCTTGCCGATGCCATCCCAAGTGGATTTTGACTGCCATGTACCGTCCATAACATCCTGAACCCGCTGGATATAATATGGTGCCCAATCATCAATGATCGAGGACAGGCGTGGTTTTGGCGCATATTGGAACATGTCGGCTGCTTGGCCAAATCCGTAACCACCCAGTTCGGCCAAAGTAGCCAGTGGTGCGGTTGAATCGGTATGGGCAAAAACAATGTCCACACCTTGTTCAACCAGCGCCTTGGTTGCATCGGCTTCTTTGGCAGGGTCAAACCATGTAAACAACCAGATGATTTTCATTTCCACATCCGGGTTAACTTTACGCGCGTGGATAAAGCTGGCGTTGATGCCGCGGATCACTTCGGGGATAGGAAAGGACGCGATATAGCCGATCTTGTTGGTTTTGGTCATCTTGCCCGCAATGTGGCCCATGATCGCGCGGCCCTCGTAAAAACGCGCTGAATAGTTTGACACGTTGGCAGCGGTTTTATAACCGGTTGCGTGTTCAAATTTCACCTTGGGGAATTTGGCGGCGACAGCCAGTGTCGGGTCCATAAAACCAAAAGATGTGGTGAAAATCAGATCAACACCCGACAGCGCCATTTGCGTCATCACACGTTCAGCATCCGAGCCTTCGGGAACATTTTCAACAAAAGATGTGACAACTTTATCGCCAAAATGTTCTTCAACTTTTTTGCGGGCTTCGTCGTGATAAAATGTCCAGCCGCCATCGCCGACAGAGCCAACATAAACAAAGCCGACCTTGGTTGGTTCAGCAGCTGCGGCCGTAACAGCCAAGCCCAGCGCCACAGCAGCGCCGGTAAGAATATTTCTAATCGAGATCATTTTGGTTCCCTTTTGGTTTATAAGAAGATTCGCAGTATTGCAGTGTTTTTAAACTATTATATCGCATTTGTTTAACTAATTATTCCCGCGCTTGTTCCCCGTTCTTGTTTAATGGGACGCATGAAATATTTTACCCAATGCCGCAGGTGGCCCGCCCGCGCGCGATTTACTGGCCGAGATGATAACAAGCACGACAATCGTAATGACATAGGGTGACATGGCCAGATACTGCACGGGCAAGGCAATGCCCGCGACCTGCAGATTGAACTGCAACACAGTCACACCGCCAAAAATATAAGCCCCGATCAGAACCCGCCATGGCCGCCAGCCGCCAAAAACCACGATTGCCAACGCGATCCAGCCGGCACCTGCCGTCATACCTTCGGTCCAGATTGGCACCCTGATCAGTGACAGATAGGCCCCGCCCAGCCCGGCACAGGCACCGCCAAACATGATGGCTAATATGCGGATACGCACCACTTTATAGCCCAGCGCGTGGGCCGCATCGTGGTTTTCGCCAACGGCACGTATAATCAGACCGGCCCGGCTATATTTTAAAACAGCCCAGATAACAGCCGTTAAGGTAAGCGTAAAATAAACCATCGGATCATGTTGAAACAGGATCGGCCCAAGCACCGGAATATCAGCCAGAACCGGAACATGCAGTTTATCAGTAGCGGGCGGGATCAACCCGTCAAAATTTTTGCCTATCAGCGCCGACAGGCCCAAACCAAACAGGGTTAAGGCAAGCCCGGAAGCAACCTGATTGGCCAGCAAAATCTGGGTTGGAAAGGCAAATAGCAAAGACAGTAGCGCACCAGCCAACGCCGCGCCTCCAAACCCCAGAACCGGGCTGCCGGTTTGCACCGCAATGGCAAAACCGCAAATTGCGCCGACGATCATCATGCCCTCGACACCCAGATTAAGCACGCCGGATTTTTCGACAACAAGTTCGCCCAAGGCCGCCAGCAATATCGGCGTGGCCGCAATCATCAGAGAGCTGATCAGCAGGACGGGATTGATTGCAGATAGGTCCATTTACGCGGCCCCCTGTTTTTTAAGACGAATTCGGAAATTTGATAAAACATCCATAGCCAGTAAAAAGAACAACAACATACCCTGAAATGCCTGAATGGCCGGCGCGGGCAGGCCCATCATCAATTGGGCCAGATCGCCACCGATATACGTCAGCGCCATCAATAATCCAGCCAATAAAATACCAACCGGATTAAGGCGGCCAAGGAATGCAACGATAATCGCGGTAAAACCGTAGCCCTGATTGAAACTGGTGGTGATTTGACCGGCAGGCCCCGCCACCTCGAACAAACCGGCCAAACCGGCCAGAAGCCCCGAAATTCCAAGGCAAAACACAATTAAACGGTTCGGGCTGACACCACTGAATTTGGCCGCCCGCGGGGCCTGACCTGCAAGGGTGATCTGATAGCCCAGAATGTGGCGCGACATGGTGATATAGGCAAAAATCACCGCGATAAAAGCAGCCACAACACCCCAATGCATACCACTGCCAGCGATCAATTCAGCGTTAAAGGCGGTTTCATATTGCTGGAAATTACGCGAACCGGGAAACCCGTGCCCCTCTGGGTTTCGCATCAAACCCAGCGACATGGCGGCCATAATGTGTTCGGCCACATAAACCAGCAACAACGATACCAGAATTTCATTGGTATTGAAACGGGTGCGCAAAATCGCCGGTATCATCGCCCAAATCCAGCCACCAAACGCCCCCGCAATGATCATTAACGGAAAGATAAAAATACTCTGGCTCGGGTAAAACGCCAGCCCCACACCAGCCCCGAACAATGCGCCAATAATATACTGTCCTTCAGCGCCAATATTCCAGATACCGGCCCGAAAACCAAACGATAAACCGATGGCAATCAGGATCAGCGGACCTGCCTTTACCAGCAGTTGGGGCCGCGAATAACTGGCGAATTGTTCGCTAAACAAAGGATCCCAAAAAATAATCCGAATGGCCTCGACCGGATCTTTGCCCAAGAGCGCAAACATAATGCCGCCAGCGATCATGGTGGCAATAACCGCCAAAACCGGTGTTGCAATTATCCACGCTTTGGACGGGACCGGGCGTTTTTCCAGTCTAAACATTGACCGCCTCCAAATCAGCCGCACCACCCAACATCAGACCAATTTCTTCAACCGTTAACCCCTTGGCCGGGCGCGGTCTGGTTAATTCACCTTCGTTCAATGCGCAAAACGTATCGGATATTTCCATCAACTCATCCAGATCCTGCGAAATCACCACCACAGCCGCGCCATTATTTGCCAAATCCAGTAGGGATTGACGGATTTGCGCCGCAGCCGAGGCATCAACCCCCCAAGTTGGCTGATTTACAATTAACACCCGCGGATTTTGCATGACCTCGCGACCAATCACAAATTTTTGCAAATTACCGCCCGAAAGCGCCCGTGCAGCGGTGTGCGCGCCCGGTGTGCGAACATCAAACTCAGCGATAATTTTTTTGGCAAACTTGCGGGTTTTTCCCCAATCAACGAACCCCTTTTTAACCAGATTTTGGCGACTGGCCGCCGTTAGCAGTGTATTTTCAGTCAGGCTCATATCCGGCGCCGCCGAATGGCCCAACCGTTCTTCGGGTGCGGCCAAAACCCCCATTTTACGCCGCGGGTTCGGCCCAAGATTGCCAATTGCCTGGCCCATGAATTTGGTCGTCCCCGCTTTGCCGGTCGTTTCACCGGAAATTGCCGCCAACAGCTCTTCTTGCCCGTTTCCGGCCACGCCACCAATCCCCAGAACCTCGCCCGCCCGCACGTTCATGTTGATGTGTTTCAACGCTGTGCCAAATTGCGATCTGGACGGGGCGTTCAAATCATTGATCTCCAACACCACATCGCCAAATTCAACAGCCTGACGCAGCGGTTCGTGCAACGTGCACCCAACCATCATTTCCGCCAGCTCGCGCGCGGATTTTTCCCGTGGTGTGCAGGTAGCAACCACCTTACCATGTCGTAAAATCGTCGCGCTGTCACAGATATTTCGAATTTCTTCCAGCTTGTGGGAAATATACAAAATCGCAGTGCCATCGCTGGCAATCCGGCGCAGGGTCTGGAACAAAATTTCAACCTCTTTCGGGGTTAACACCGAAGTCGGCTCGTCCATAATCAGCAGTTTGGGTTCTTGCAACAAACAGCGGATAATTTCGACCCGTTGACGTTCGCCTGCCGACAAATCCCCGACCAGACGGTGCGGGTCAAGCGGCAAGCCGTAGGCATGGCTGACTTTGGTGATCCGCGCGGCCAGCTCGCGTTGTTTGGGCGGATTTTCCATGCCAAGGGCAATATTTTCGGCTACATCCAGCGCTTCAAATAAGGAAAAGTGTTGAAATACCATGGCGATACCGGCGGCGCGTGCGGCGCGTGGTTCTGGCGGGGAAAACCGCTTTCCAAGCAGGTTCATTTGCCCTAAATCCGGTCGCACCAAACCGTAGATCATTTTTACCAGCGTGGATTTACCCGCTCCGTTTTCGCCCAGCAGCGCGTGAACTTCGCCTTTGTCGATGGCAAACGAAACCGCATCATTGGCAACAACCCCGGGATACGCCTTGGTCAGGCCGTTAATTTCCAGCAGATTTTCCGTCATTTCCCCGTTCCATATTCAAGACGTCCTTTGCGGATTCTGTCAATCTTCGCATCTGCAATAACCTGTGAGCGATGCCAACTGCAATCGCTTGTGGCTCTTTCCCCGGTTCAGGACTGCCGATCGGGCAGGAAATGCAGTTAATTTTATCTAATGAGTGGCCCATTTTTTGCAATTGGCTGCGGAACCGGGCCCATTTGGTTTTCGAGCCGATAAGACCTGCCGTTTCAAAGCCG
>DOHJ01000114.1:11899-12954 GCA_003535335.1 Paracoccaceae bacterium
CCGGCTTGATCAGATCGGTCATTGATGCATTGATTAATGGCGTAATATTCTCCGGAAAATCCACCGGCATTCGGTTGTCGGCGCTGTCGATCAAGTTTACTGAAAACTCCGGCAATGGGGCCAGCATTATCGCAAGCGCACGCCCGACATGACCTGCGCCGAATATCCAGATCGGGATTTGCACTTGATTTAGGGGCTCAGCCATCCAGCCCTTAAACATCACAGGCATATTTATATCGCTGCGCAGTTTATCCGGCATGATATTAGCTGCATTTTCGCCAATCGGACGCGCAAATATTTCCGAATTGTCCAAGGGCAAGTTTTGCAAATCAAATCGTTCTAAAACCAAATCAACCCTGCCACCGCAGCATTGGTCAATCGCCGGGCCTAACGGCTCTGACAGCTGCAACACTTGCACCGCGTCAACCAGCATTTTCCGCGCCAGTTCCGACGCTTTATATTCCAGCGCCCCGCCGCCAATGGTGTCTGATTGCCCCTCTTGCCAAACCAGCATCACCGCCCCGACCCCGCGCGGAACCGAGCCTTTGGTGCTTTGAACCAGCACCCGAACCACCGCGCCACGGGCTTTTACACAAGCTGAAAGTTCAGCCAGATTAAAACTCATACGACACCCCGCATCCGGTTCACAGCCATCAAAACCCGCTCCGGCGTGGCCAGCGCATCCAGCATGGGGTAGGCATTACCACAGGCCGAAATTGCATCCGACAACGCCAGAAACGCTGAAACACCGTGCACAAAAGGCGGCTCGCTCACAGCCTTGGAGCGATAAATCGTTTCCTCGCGGTTTTCACCATCCCACAGCGCCACGTTGAAAATATCAGGCCGGTCAGAGCAGGCCGGAATTTTATAGGTCGAAGGCGCGTGGGTGGTTAAACGGCCGCGATCATCCCAAACCAGCTCCTCCATCGTTAACCAACCGGCCCCCTGAACATAAGCGCCCTCAACCTGACCGATATCCAGATCAGGGTTCAGCGATGCGCCTGCATCATGCAAAATATCAGTACGTAAAATCCGGTTTTCTCCGGTCAGAGTGT
>DOHJ01000017.1 GCA_003535335.1 Paracoccaceae bacterium
CCATGAAAAGCCGCCGTGCAAGATGTATAAGAATACATTCACTAATTAATATGTATTGCCGACCGCTGTAATTTATGGCAATGTGGTTTAACCAACTAAACAGATAGGTTCACCTAATGATAGATAACCAAGTGGGACCATCCGATGTCACCAAGTTCTCGGTTATTGCCGCACTGCGGGAAGTGCCGCATGAAAGCCATTCAGCCAAAAACAACCGCCAACAAGCCTATGCAGCCGACGAACTGGTTTTGGGGCTGGAATGCCGGCGACCTTATTCCACTGCCCACATTGAAACGCTCGCCGAATCTGTTGTTGGGGTTAAGAAAATGCCGAAATGGCGCAGCGCAAAGATTTTTAAATGGGGAAAAGAAATGAGCTATCGTGTAAAACCAATAATCGCAGCGGCTTTTGCGGCCATTATTTTGACGGTGACGGCCCCTGTGGCGCAATCGGAAACCTTGGCCGACACGCTGATCAAGGCCTATAAACATTCGGGTCTGCTGGAACAAAACCGCGCCCTGTTGCGGGCCGCTGACGAAAATGTCGCCCAAGCCGTGGCCACATTGCGGCCGGTTATAAATTATTACGTAAAAGCCCAAAACGCCAATTTCCGCGATCGCAACGGCGATTACCTGACCGCGAACGCCGGCTTGCAAGCCAGCTTGCTTTTGATGGATGGTGGCGGATCCAAGCTGGCAATCGACGGGGCCAAAGAAACGGTTTTGGCCACGCGTCAAGGGCTGATCAATGTGGAGCAATCGGTGCTGTTGCGCGCGGTTTCTGCCTATATGAATGTGCGTCGTGATAATGAATTTGTCGCATTGCGCCACAACAACGTGCGTGTGATCACCCAACAGTTTCGCGCAGCAAAAGACCGTTTGGAGGTTGGCGAAGTCACCCGCACGGATGTTTCACTGGCCGAATCCCGTTTGGCATTGGCACGGGCAAATCTGGCCGCAGCCCAAGGTAATCTGGCGCGTTCACGCGAAGAATACCGTGCCGCTGTCGGGCACTATCCAAAAGCATTACGCGGTGCCCCCAAAGCTCCGGCAACGGCCAAATCGCTTGATGCTGCACGGGCCATTGCATATCGGTCGCATCCGATGATGAAAAAAATCCAGCATGATATTGCCGCCGCAGAAATCGCTGTGTTGCGGGCCAACGCCTCGATGAAACCAACCCTGAGCCTCAAGGGAGGCCTTGATTTCAATCAGGCTGGTAATGAAAACGCATCAATCGGGCTGGAACTGGGCGGACCGATCTATCACGGTGGCAAGCTCAGCTCGCTTTACCGCCAGTCAATTGCAAGGCGTGATGCCGCCCGCGCGGGCCTGCACATTACCCGTCACGATATTGCCCAAGGTGTTGGCAATGCCTGGGCCGGTCTTGCTGTTTCCCGGGCCACTCTTGAGGCCAGCACTCGTCAAATCCGCGCCGCCCGCGTTGCCTTTAACGGTGTAAAAGAAGAAGCAACCCTTGGCGCGCGCACCACGCTGGATGTGCTGAATGCCGAACAGGAATTACTGAATGCCAAAGCCAACCGCATTTCCGCGATCACAGATCAGTATATCGCAACATATTCGCTGCTATCGGCAATGGGTTTGTTAACGGTTGATCATCTAAAACTGGGCATCCGCACTTATGATCCTGCCGCCTACTACAACGCTGTGCGCAATGCCCCGGCTGACAGCACCCAAGGCAAGCGTTTAGACCGTGTTTTGCGGGCTCTTGGCAAAAAATAACCTGTGAACAATAAAATGATAAAGATAGAATTGTTGCTTTCTATTGTGCGATGCTATGCATGACGTTATTATCACGCTGAGGTAAAATCGGGAATCTACATGTCTGAACCAGTATCCAATGCGGAAATCGAGGATGTTTTGTCGTCCATTCGGCGGCTTGTCTCTGGCGAGGTTGACGCTAAAAATGACGCGAGTGCTAGCGCCGAACAGGCCAAAGAACCCGTTGCCAAGCTGATTTTGACGGCTGATTTTCGGGTACGTGACGCCGATGGAACCCCTTCTGATCCGGCGCTGGAACTGGCTGGCGTGACGCAAGAAGAACCAACCGAATCAGAAAACGAATCTGGTGAGTTGGAAGGCGCGTCAGGCGAGGAGAATATTCAGGATGCGGTCGAAGAATTGCTGGAAGCCGAACTGACAAGCCCCGAACCGGCCCACGCGGAAGACGACGTTCATATCGAACCAGATCAAAAGCCCGATTTTGAGCCCAATGCTGAACACGATATCAAACCGGGTGGTGAAACACTTGATAACCTAGAGACATCTGCTCAAACAGATCCGGAACCCGGGATTTCAAGCCATATTAATCTGGAAAGCACAATTGCCGATTTGGAAAGCGCCGTCGCGGCCCAAGCCGGCGAATGGGAGCCGGATGGCAGCAGTTTTGAAGAAGATCCCGACGCGGAAGAACCCATGACAAAGCCAATGCAGAACTGGATCGAGGGCACGGCACAGGAACTGGAACCCGATGCCGCAGAGGCTGTCGACGCTGTGGTGGATGACACAGATCAAACCGACGAGGATGCCGATCTGTTTGGCGAGGAAGAATCCGTTATTGACGAGGAAACCTTGCGTGATATGGTCAGCGAGATCGTTCGCCAGGAATTGCAGGGCGCATTGGGCGAACGGATTACACGTAACGTGCGCAAACTGGTGCGGCGTGAAATAAACCGCGTTCTGGCGGCTCGGGATTTTGAATAGAGCCAAATCTGGCGATTTTGAATTTGCCGGTTTGTCGCGGCGCATTTCAGTACAAAGCTCGGGTTCCAGACCGGCAAAACTGAAACAATTCGTAATTTCATTAGCCATATGGCAATCGCGTGTGGCGTTGAAGGGAAATGCAGCATGCAACTCTTTGGAAAATGGCTCGGCCGTTTTATAACACTCGGGGTTATCATCCTGATCGGGCATTTCGCTATGGCATCTTTGCATCAATGACACGATCCGGGCCAGCATTTCGGGGGTCTGCACGTCAGGCGCATCCAGCGTTTTGCTTTTGATGAAATCCACCACAGCCAACCCGTCTTCGACATATAAAACCGCGGGCGAAATGCCGTCGGCATGGGCGGCGCGACTGGCGGCCAGCTCGTTATACTAATGCTCGGGCAAATCCTCGCCAAAACGCACAACAGCTGTGCCGCGATTATCGGTGACGGTGAAATTAAGATTTGTGCGCCCGCCCCCGAGCGGATTTACCTCGATTTAACCCTGCCAAATTGACAAAGCGTAAATACGCTTTAGCGCGTGCCCATTTTTCATTTAGACCCCTTCAGTGTGAATACCTGCCTTAGGTTTACACAGATTTATCAGCCAAGATCGTAAAAAATTCAATTATTAAATCAGGTTATAATTGACACAAGATTTTTAGCGACAGATAAAATATAACAAGTAATGAAAGCAGATTCAACATGACCCTCCTTCCGATATTTTTGGACCTGACGGGAAAAACCGTTGTGGTTGACGGCGGTACAATCGTGGCGGCGCGCCGCACAAAACAGGCATTGTCAGCAGGCGCAGAGGTTCATGTCTACGACAGCAACCTTTGCGATGATTTTAAACCGCTTTTGGAGAATAAAAACCTGAAGGTGCACACGCGCCCGATCAACATTGATGACATTCAGGGCGCGTTTATTGCCTATGGTACCTCGAATAATCCGCAGCGAAACCAGACCCTGCACCAAGGCGCGAAAATGGCCGGCGCATTGGCCAGCGTGGATGGAGCCACCAAATATAGCGATTTCATTTCACCCTCTGTGGTGGACCGCGCCCCGCTGGTGATTGCAATCAGTTCAGGCGGCACCTCGCCGATTATCGCCCGCATCCTGCGCGCCCGGCTTGAGGCTCTGCTACCGCCCGCCTACGGGCGCATGGCCGAATTTATGGGCCGGTTTCGTGACAAGGTTTCACACACCATCCAAGGCATCGACAAAAGGCGCAGGTTTTGGGAGAATATGATCGACGGGCCAGTTGGCGACAGTTTTCTGTCTGGCGATGCCGAAGCGGCCGAAAAACAGCTGGAAACGGCGCTGGAAAATTCTGACAAAACCCCCGATATGGGCGAAGTATTTCTGGTCGGTGCCGGCCCGGGTGATCCCGATTTATTAACCTTTCGGGCCTTGCGCCTGATGCAGCGGGCCGATGTGGTGCTGTATGACCGGCTGGTTGGCGATGGCATTATGGAGCTGGTTCGCCGCGATGCAACACGCATTTATGTTGGCAAACGCCCCGACCACCACACCATGTTTCAAGGTGATATCAGCGCGCTAATGGTCAAACTGGCCAGTGAAGGAAAACGCGTGCTGCGCCTAAAGGGGGGGGATCCGTTTATCTTTGGGCGCGGTGGCGAAGAGATTGAAAAACTGGCCCGGCACCGGATCCCGTTTCAGGTGGTGCCGGGCATTACCGCGGCGATTGCCTGTTCGGCCTATGCCGGCATTCCGCTAACCCATCGCGACCACGCGCAATCGTGCATATTCATCACCGCGCACGGCAAAGACGGGGTGCTTGATCTGGACTGGGGGGTGCTGGCCCGACCAAACCAGACGGTTGCGGTTTATATGGGGCTGGCGTCTTTGAACCTGTTGACCACCGGACTGGCAGCGCACGGCATTTCGGGGGCCACACCGGCCGCTATCATTGATAACGCCACACGTCCCAATCAAAGGATCGTCACAGGCACCATCGCCAACATCCGCCACAAGGCCGAGGCGGAAAATTTCACCGGACCGTCAATCATTATCATCGGCTCCGTGGTGACGTTGCGTGATCAGCTGGGTTGGTATAGCGACCATCAGGATGGGAAATTCACGATGAGCCTATCTGC
The DNA here is from genome assembly GCA_003535335.1 of Paracoccaceae bacterium. Classification (GTDB taxonomy): domain Bacteria; phylum Pseudomonadota; class Alphaproteobacteria; order Rhodobacterales; family Rhodobacteraceae; genus Profundibacter. The sequence continues at coordinate 4,846 of DOHJ01000017.1, forward strand.
CAAAATAAACATACAATAATCATTTAATATCATCAACGTACGGGCTTATATTATTGTAACGCATCAATGCATCCAGCATCTGTTTTTGTCGGGTCAAATGCCCGTGTTGTGCTTCGATATTATAATAGGTGCCCAGCCCGTTCAGCACCACAAAATTAGAAAAAGAGCAGTCATTTTTCCGGGGAATTATGCGCTCGTAAATCACATTTATTCCGGATTTTCGAAAATAATCAGCCGCTTTGGAAGCTGTTTTATTTTCAAACAAATACTGCTGGCCTGCCAGTAAAATTGCATCATCGGGATCATCAATCATTGGCAATAACATTCCATAGATCAACGATGTTCTGCGCGCCAACCGAACCCCGCCACGATTGCCCCCCAAATAGTAACCATCGGCATTATTATGCAGTGTTAAAAAAAACCCTGCGTCCCTGCCCTGCAAATCCAGCAACAATTCGGTAAAACCAGCCGCAGGTTTTTCACGCATCAAACCACAGCTTGAGGTTTGCTCGGCCGTCATGCCGAAATTGCGATTTGGATCTTGTACTTGCTGTAATTTTCTATGCTCGCCGCTTTCAACGGCCACCAGTTTTCCGCCATATTTTCGCACCCCGTACAAAGCGGCATCAAAGGCGGTATTTTCATTATCGTGCAGCAAAAAAATAGTTGGCCCCGATTTATGCGCCTTATTGCTGATTATTGTGAACGTCCACGTCAAACCATTTTCCGACAAAACCCGGCGCGACAGACACAAATCAGCCGCTTGCCGAAGCAAACGTGCATTTCGCTGTACATCGTTGTCTTGAAAACTGTTGAGCCTTTCGCAACCGTCCCTGATCCGTACCGCCCGCCCATCGCGAATATTCGGAACAGTATCCGCTAATAACAGACCAAAAACAGGCCACATTAAAATGAATGACAATATTTCAATTTTAAAACGACAAACCACGGCTCTACCTTCAAGCTGAATACAAACCGGTCTATTTTGCACTCTAGACATCCAAGATATACGCATTTTACAAAATCGGAACCCGTATTGCCATCATGAGCCGGTTTCAACCTTGAAAACAAGCCCGTTTTGCAGGATAAAAACAGCACCCAGCCCTTTGAAAATAATGAACCCCGGCAAGGCAGCAGATTTTTATCCAGTAGCACAAGGATCCATTCGTTGAGCGACCGAAACACACGCAAACAACATGGTGGACCAGCCCGCCCTGCCCGCAGTAAACTGGAACAGTTTTTTGCCAATCCAACGGACACCCCGCTGGCGGATGCCTTTACCTCTAAAGGCGCTGTGCATCCTTTTGTCGGAATGCAGCCCGTGCCCCAGCCCCGCTGGAATGCGGTCTGGAATGAAATTGCCGCAATCCCCAGAACCGGCAAATCTGTCGCCTATATTCACATCCCGTTTTGCGAAAATCATTGCCTGTTTTGCGGCTTTTACCAAAATGCGTGGCGCAAGGATGCCGGCCCGACCTATGTTGATATGGTGGTCAATGAAATGCGCCGCAGCAAGGATCAGATTTGGCAATCCAAGGGGCCGATCCATGCGGTATATTTTGGCGGCGGCACCCCCAGCGCGCTGGATGCCCCGCAGCTGGCCCAGCTGCTAAAGGCCGTGCATAAATATCTGCCGCTGGCCCCCGATTGCGAAATCACCGTTGAGGGGCGCATTCACAATTTCACCGACGCTAAGATCAAGGCCTGTCTGGACAATGGCGCCAACCGGATTTCGATTGGTGTGCAGACTTTCAAGGAACGCCTTCGCAACCGGATGGGGCGAAAAGCCGGGCGCGCGCAAATTATTAAATTTCTGCAATCTCTGGTGGAAACCGATCGCGCAACCGTGGTGATTGATCTGATTTATGGCTTTCCGGAACAGAGCCTTGAAGACTGGGAAAACGATGTGAAAACCGCGATTTCCACCGGCATTCACGGCATTGATTTATATTCGCTAAACCTGATTGGCTCGACCCCGCTGGTGACGGCTATTGAAAAGGGGAAATTCGAAATGCCGCCTGAGATGTCTGAAAAAGGCGAATATTATCGGCGCGGCACCCGGATGATGCATGATGCGCGCTGGCAAGGTATTTCATCGACCCATTGGCGGCGCGACACCCGCGAGCGTAATTTTTACAATCTGATGGTCAAATCCGGCGCCAATTGTCTGGCCTTTGGTTCGGGGGCCGGTGGTCTGCTGAACGGCTATTCTTTCCGAAACGATGGCAATCTGGAAAGTTACATGACCAAAGCCATGGCTGGCGAGAAAACCTTTAGTTTTCTGATGAAACAACCGGATGAGCATGCGTTATTTAACCGGATCAAGGGTGAAATGGAGCTGGGGCGGCTGAATGTGACATGGCTGGCTGAACAATGCGGCGACAAATGGGACAGCGCAATTTCACCCCTGATCCGTCAGTGGGGCAGTTGCGGTTTATTGACTTATGATGGCGACTGGATCGACCTGACATTGGCGGGGCGGTTTTGGCAAGTGACCATGACCGTTAGCCTGCTGGAATGGATAAAACTGACACTGGCGCAGCAAATCGCTGCCTGAACTTCCTGAAAGGAACTTTGAAAATGACAATGACTGATGAAGCCAAAACCAAGGTAAAAAATGCCTTGGCCGAAACCCCCGGCGCGGTGCTGGAACAGGTGGCCAAGGAAAACGGCGTCACTGTGGCCGATGTGGTTTCCTGCCTGCTGCCCGAACAGGTAAGAACCATTTCCGGTGACAAATTCGAAGCAGTGATGACCGAAATTTCGACTTGGGGCGAGATCACTTTTATCGTTGCCACCAATGACGTGATTTTCGAGGCCAAAGGCGAAGTGCCGACCGGATCTGTCGGGCGCGGGTTTTACAATCTGCACGGCAAACCGATTGGCGGCCACCTGAACCTGAACAATTGCGCCAGTATTTCGTTTGTTTCGCGCCCGCTGTTTACATCCGACACCCATTCGGTGCAGTTTTACAACCATGATGGCGGCTGCATGTTTAAAATCTATCTGGGGCGCGATGCGGATCGCAAACTGATCCCCGAACAAGTGGCGACGTTCAAGGCTTACCGCGAAAAAATGGCCGGATAATCGGCCAACCAATAAAAGGAAATTAAATAATGTTTCTAGCAACAAACCGTTTCAAGGTTTTACCAAACCGCACCGACGCCTTTGAGAAAATGTGGGAAAACCGCAATAGCGACCTGCCAAAGCTTGAGGGATTTGTTGAATTTCGCCTGATGCGCGGACCCGAATGTGATGGCTATGTGCTGTATCTTTCGCATACGTTTTGGGAAAATGAAGATAATTTCAAAACCTGGACCCAATCCAAGGAATTTGGCGCATCGCACGCGAAAAAACGTGCCGGACAATCCGAACCGATGATGATGGGCGGGCCGCAATTTGAAGGCTTCCAGCATTGTTCAGGTGTGAAACAGGACGGCAGCAAGTTTTAAAAACAGATCAGCACAAACAGGCCTGCTAAATTTTGTAAAAAGCCGCACAATCTCACCACTGTGCGGCTTTTTGATTCCCGTTTGCCTGTGACTGCGATAACATAGCCCTAGATAAAATCCGTTTTGCCATTCAGGAGAGCCGCGCGGTGCAATTTTTTCAGGACTGGGGTAATTTTTTGGCCGCATTCGTGGTTTTTTTCCTGTCTCATTCCATTCCCGTGCGCCCACCTGTAAAATCGCGCATCGTGGCAAAGATTGGCGCGCGTGGCTTTGCGCTTGGCTATTCCGCCCTTTCAATCGCCATTTTAACCTGGATCATCGTCGCGGCAGGGCGCGCCCCGTATATCGAGCTTTGGAGCTATCAGCCGTGGCAAAACTACGCGCCGCTTTACGGGATGCTGGCCGCGATTGTAATTATATCGATGGCCTTTGGCCAACCCAATCCGCTCTCTTTTGGCGGCTGGAATAACGACCGGTTTGATCCCGAAAATCCCGGCATCATCGGCTGGGTGCGCCACCCTTTGCTGATCGCCCTGTTCATCTGGTCCGCGGCCCACATGGTGCCGAACGGCAATCTGGCCCATGTCATTGTTTTCGGGCTGTTTGGCGGTTTTGCCCTGTTGGGTCGCAAGATTATCGACAAACGTTCAAAACGGCTTTTAGGTTTGGAAAAATGGCAACATCTGTCCAACACAAAACGCCAAATCCGCATAACTGCGCGAGGTCTAAAGCGTATTGGCATCGGTGTTCTGATCTATCTGGCCGTGTTATATTCCCATGAAATTGTAATCGGCGTCACGCCGTTTATTTGGGATTAGAGCGTTAGCCCGGTTTGCCATCCGGTCTGGGTTTTGTAAGTATCCCCCAGAATGAAACCAGAAACACCGCAAATGCAGCCGCCCATGTTAACGATGAAATGCCGATTGCCATGTGCTGATAATAATCCGGCAACAACACCGGCACAAACACCCGTAACGCGGCCGAAACATTGATTAAAACAACCGAAACAATCACCGATTTCGAGATCACCATTTCGCGCCCCGTGTGTTCGATCCCGGCAATCACGCAAACCGCCAACACCGCCAAACTGGCAGACCCCAGCGCCAAGGCGTGGCGGGCGGCGGCGAAATAATCCCAGCCGGACAGGTCATGAATACCAATGCCCGCCAGACCAATCGCCATCCAGACATGGGTTAGATAAATCACCAGCATATAAGGTTTTAGTAAAACCCGGCCCACATGCCAATCAGACAACCTGTCCAGCTGTGCCGCGGCAGCCGCCAGCGCGATCCAGCCGGTGACCGGGTTTTCCGGAATGAAAAAATCGGCCAGCGCGAAAATCATCAAGGTGGCGGCCGCCAGATTTCGGCGTGGCGGGATTGGGCGAAACACGCTTTCGTCATCGCCCTGCTCCTCTAATGCCAGCGGCACCAGCACCATAGAAACCCGCGTAACCACAACAGAAATGCCAATCAAAAACACATGCAGCGAAGCGTTTAGCGCCTGCATCGACAGGTCATACGGCCAGTAATCAGGCAGCGGGATGCCCATCCAGCCAAGGTAAATCACAATCTGGATCAGCCACAGGGCCAGCTGTAAATAAATGAATGACCTGTGGCGCTTTTGGCGCTCGCGCCACAGGTCCGGAACCGTCCAGTACATCAGCAACGGCAAAAAAGCGGCGTTGATGACACCAACCAGCCACAGCGGCAGCACGCCAGCCAGCAGCATGGCCAGCCGTCCGGCAATCCAGACCGCCGAAATCAGCGCCAGCTTGCGCCCCATTATATGTTTATATTTGGTGCCGCCCGGATTTTTCAGATTGGGGTCTGCCGTTAGATCCGGCACCGCCGTTAATAAAAAGCCCGCCAACGAGGCGGCAACAAAGCCGTAAATCATCTCGTGGGCGTGCCATTGCACGACCGAAACACTATCGGGCAAACTGACCAAACCGTACCAAAAACCGGCCCATGTCAGCACGGTAAATGCAGCGTATCCAGCCGATAGGATGAAAAATGGCCGAAAGCCATAGGCGAAAATTACCCGATCAAACAACGGATTATCGTCGTATTTATGTTTTTGTGGCGATTGCAGGTTCATGCGCTAACCTTGGCAAAAGTCAGCGTCTGCATCCGGTCGCAATAGCTGCGTAAATTGTGAATTCTGCGGGCATAATCACGCAAATCATTGGGCTGATCCTGATCCATAATATTGGCTATAAAGGCATAAAGCGTCAGATCCAAGCGGCTTGGGTTTTCGCCAAAAGCAAAGCCGCTATCGCCCAGAAAATCAGCCAGTGTATCCAGCTGTGCGCCCCCCTTGGCATATGCGCCTTTTACATCGTCACTGCGCAAACCGCGGCTGCGCATTTGTTTCAGCAAATGGCGACGGATCAGATAAACCGCAGGGCCACGCATGGCGCGCGGGATGTTGGATTTTAATACGGGGCTAAAATTTTCCCAGCCCACCGGATCGGCCCACCGCATGTAGGTGATCTGCCAAAACAGGTTTTGCTCGACCCAAATGCGTATCATTTTTGCTGTAGCAAGGTCCCGATGGCTGATATCTGCATCCAGAGGATTGGCCTGATTTTGCTCGAAATAATCCATGATGTCTTCGGTGTCAGTTATGGATTTCCCCCCGTCTTTAATAAACGGCACCAGCTTTGAGGGTGATTTTCGCGGGCTGGACGGCACAAATTTATAAGGAATGTCACGGTAAAGCAGATAGGCCTCGGCCTTCATACAAAACGGTGACGCGTTGGGAATGCCCAGAACGGGGCGAAATTGGTGTAGCTCGATCATAGGCGTATTCTCTGGCTGGTTTATCTGCCCTGCGCAAGCAATTTTATGCCTGCGCAGGGAAGGTTTGTGCAGGTATTACAATCCACCAAAGGCGGCTGCAATATCGGCGTTTTCTTCCATGAATTTACGGATTTTTTCAACATCAACCGGATCAAACATTTTTTGGGTGCGCTTGATGCATTCGATCTGAATCCGCGAGCTTTCCAGACGGATTGCCGCCATTTCCTGCAGTAAGGTATCGACAGTTTTCCAGTCATCCACCAGATAGGCCTGCAGCACCGCTGCCTCGGCCTTGCGCATTTTTTGCAGCTGTAGGAACATCGGTTTATGGGCCCATTCGCGAATGCGGATCGTGGCGATCTGGGTTTTTTTGGTCAGGCCCAGTTGATCGCCGTAAGCCAGCGAAATACCAACGTGGCGCGGCAACATTTGCGAAACCAGAAATGGCTGGCCAGGGATTTTGAAATCATTGCCATGCCAGATAATATCACGGCTGGGTGACATGCCGCCTTTGGCCCAAACCATGCGCATTTTGGCCTCCATTGCAGCGGCCGATTTGAAATCCATCCGCAGCAAGCCGCGCTCTAGCATGTTTTCAAACACCTTAGGGGGTGCGTTTTTGCCAAAAGCATCGGTGAAGCCTTGCGAGATGATCGCGGCAACTTCGACACGGTTGGCAGGGTCAAACATGTAATCTACAGCCTTGTCAAAACCGGCAACGATGGCAGCTGCGTCTTCTTGTTCGCCAACAATCCACAAGCCGCTAAGCGGCATGCCGAAATGGCTGACTGATCTGACCGTATCGGCAAAAACATGGTATTGGGTTGGCCAATTTCCCTTTTTCATCTTGATCAGACCATGCGACAGTTGCGGCTCCGCCATTACCACGAAATCTGGCGCGTTATCGGCTGATTTCATTTGTGCAAAGGCATTACCGGGCGTGCTGCCGGCAAACATCAGATCGGCCTTGGGGTTAACGCCCTGCACCATCATTGCCGCCATTGCCGTTTTATGCGGCGGGGTTTTAATGCCCGGTGTGATCAGCCCCATTGTGCCTTTCA
>DOHJ01000018.1 GCA_003535335.1 Paracoccaceae bacterium
CTGTTAGTGCACCACAGCCCGAGATGGCGGCGTACAAAATTCCGGGAACTGCTGAAAATACTGACCATGGTCTGGTTGACACACCAGAAAGCAAACCGGCCCCTCGCAAACGTACCCGAAAGCCTAAAACCACTCCCGTGGATCAGGCAATAGACGCGGCAGAATAAAAACCGGCTATTTGTTGCGGGATATTTCGCGGGCAAGGGCGCAAAACCCTTCCAGCGAAATCCGTTCAGCGCGCTCGGTCGGTTTGATGCCCGCGGATATTAAAATAGTTTCGATATCCGGTGAAATGCACTTAAGCGATGAGCGCAACATCTTGCGCCGCTGATTAAAGGCTGTGGCAACCACATGGCTCAAAACCTTGGCATCGGCCTCGAAACGCGGGGCTTGCAGGCGTTTTAAATGTACAACAGCCGAATGAACCTTGGGCGGTGGGCTAAAGGCTTCGGGCGGCAAATTCATTACCAGACGCGCATCAGATCGCCAGCCGGCCAAAATTGCCAGCCGGCCATATGCCTTGCTGCCCGGTTTTGCCACAATGCGCATTGCCACTTCTTTTTGAAACATCAAGGTCAGGCTGTCCCAATAGGGCGGCCATATTTTCGGCGTCAACCAGCGCACCAACAATTCGGTTCCCACATTGTAGGGCAGGTTTGCCACCACCTTGATTGGCGGGGTCAAATGGGCTGATACGTCCAGTTCAAGTGCATCTGCATTAATGATGGTTAGCTGTCCCGGATAGGCATCGGAAATCTGCTCCAACGCAGCAATACAGCGCGGATCCTTTTCCACTGCCAAAACCTTGCGCGCCCCCTCAGACAGTAAACCACGGGTTAAGCCACCCGGACCGGGGCCAATTTCCAGCACATCACAACCGCTTAAATCACCGGCTTGGCGGGCAATCTTGGCCGTCAGGTTCAGATCCAGTAAAAAATTCTGCCCCAGTGCTTTTTTGGGTTGTAAATCATGGGCTGAAATGACTTCGCGTAAGGGTGGTAAGGTATCGATCACGTGCAAAACTGCCCATTATTGTTCCAAAAATATCCGCGCCGCAGGCCTGAAATCTCTTTATGCATCAGCCCGCGCCATGACCATCCTGTCAGCCATTTTCAATGCCTCAATCAGGCTTGTCGGATTGGCAATACCCTTGCCGGCAATATCAAAAGCAGTGCCATGATCCGGCGAGGTGCGCACAAATGGCAGCCCCAAAGTCACATTCACCCCGCGGTCAAAATCCAGCGTCTTGATCGGAATAAGCGCCTGATCATGGTACATGCAAATGGCCACATCGTAATTTTTGCGCGCAGCGGCATGAAACATCGTATCTGCCGAGATCGGGCCAATCAACTTTATATTATTTCGGCGCAAATCATCCAGCAACGGGGTGATCATATCAATTTCCTCATGCCCCATGGCCCCGCTTTCACCGGCATGCGGATTTAGACCGGCGACCGCAATCCGTGGGTTGGGAATGTTGAAATCCCGCTGCATCGCATGGTTTGTTATCGTGATGGTTTCGCTTAGCAATTCAGCCGTCAGCGCCTTTGGAACATCGGCAATCGATATATGAATTGTCACTGGCACCACCCGCAATTGTTCCGATGCCAACATCATCACCACCCGTTTTACCCCGGCAAGATGGGCCAAAAATTCGGTATGGCCCGGAAAGGCAAAACCAGCCCCGTCCTGCAAGGCTTTTTTGTGAATAGGCGCGGTACAAAGCGCCGATGCAGCACCGGAATTTACCAGCTCAACCCCGCGTTTTATCACCTGGATCACATCATGGGCGTTTTGCGCCGCGGGTTTTCCAGCCACAGCAGGGGCAGCAAACTTATGCGTCAAAACAGGCAGACCATGCCGAGCCGCGTCAGCGGTCTCGGCCGGGTCGGCAATGTTAATTGCCGAAACACCCGCCGGCAAATGATCCGGATCGCCAATATAAAAGAACGGCAATTGCTGGCCCAACTTTTGCCAAGCCATAGCTGCAATCTCCGGCCCTACTCCGGCAGGCTCTCCGCAGCTTAACGCAATGGGTGCACGCCTCATTGATAAACGATAGTTGCGTCGGCTTTAAGCCCGGCAAGATAGCTGTCGGCATAAGATTGCAGGCGCGCACTAACCAGTTGCTTACGAATGTCTTCGCGTGACACATCTGCGCCCAATTCAGCCGTCCGCCCACAAAGCATCAGCAAAACCAGCGTTTGACCACCGGCACGGGTCAGGTTGGTCGAAACCTCGCCCGGATCCAGCTTGGCCAGCTCGATTGCCACATCCTGTGGAACTTCGGAAATCGGTAAAGTTTCAACATCCAGCACGGTTTCGGGCTGACCTTTGGCAATGCCGTATAAATCATCGCAGCTGTCTATCTTGGCCTTGATTTTGGCGGCTTGTTTCAAGGCGGCTTGTGTGCGGCCCCCCGCAATATAATAGGCGGCATATTCCAGTGAAATATCCTTGGCTTGGGCCGTTTCGGTTTCTTCAATGCCGCGCATCTGGAATAAAACGATACCATTTGGGATCGAAATCGGCGCAGTCACCTCGCCAACATCAAGGCCTAAAATCTGGCCGCGGATTTGCGGCGGCAGGTTTGATAGCGGCATCCAGTCCAGACGCCCGCCGTTTCTGCGCGAGGCCGAGGCAGAATGACGCCGTGCCTGAGCCGAAAATGCTGCAGCGCTGGTTAATTCGCTTATTCTTGCGGCCCGTTTTTCGCTTTGTGCCTTGGCGGCCGGTGTGTGGGCCGGCAGGATGATTTCCGTTAGCAAAACCCGCAATCCACCCTTGGAGCCACTTTGCGCAATGGCACGGTCTATTTCTGCTTCGGTAATTTGGGTGCGCGGGCCAAATTTTGCCCGCACCAATTCGCGCCATGATAAACCGGATTTGACAAAATCACGGAATGTTTCGGGCTCAACTCCGGCTCGTCCCAGCGCTTTGATGAATTCATCCGCGGTTAATTTCGCACGCGAGGCAAATTCCTCCATGCCAATCCGCACCTGTTCTTCGCTCAGCACAACACCGGCAGTCAGCGCGGCACTAAATTGCAACCGGTCATTAACCAGCGCCTTGAGCGCCTCTTTTCGTGGATCACCCGGCGCGCGCAGTAATTCTAAAAAACGGGCTCTTTGGTCAACCTCAAAAGCGGTTATAACCTGCTCATTTATCTTGACCACCGGCGCAAACGGGTTTTGCGCAAGCGCCGGAGCGGCCAAAGCAATTAATGTGAGGCAAGTGCTAAAGAAACGTAAAATCATCATATCCGTATGCTTCCTAATTATATGTCGCGCAATTGTGAGAGGTGCCGCGATTTGCGCGTCCGGACCCAAATCCGGCCAGTGATACAGTTAAACCGAAATCGGTTGTTGGCGTCAGACTACCCGATGAAGTAAAGCGACGCGAGAGGGAAAGGTCAATCTTCACACATTCGTTGCGAAATTGAAGCCCCAAACCGCCATAAGCGGCCCTGCCCGAGATAAAATCATAGCGCCAGTCCATTTTTCCAGTCCAGTTTGGCGATAGTTTATAGGCGGTATCAAAGGTCCATTCCGAGGTGTCCAGCGGGCGGTTTTCATAGGGTTCGGCGTGCATCCAGATATAGCTGGAGCCAAGCGACAGTTTTTCGGTTTGCCATGAAATCCGGGTTTCATTCTTTGAAAAACTCATCCGGTCATCGAAAAGCGCCCGATTGCTGAGCGACAGATTATTGGGCAATTTCAACTGGAACGCTGCCAGCCAATCCGATCTGGTGGTGCCAATTCCGGTGCTGGCCTGAAATTGCCCCAGATTTTCAGCCCTGAAAATGCGCCCGACCGTCAGCCCCATTGACCAGCCCGCGGGATCAAACCGGCTCCACCTCAGACCAACATTTGCGCGAAACCCGCGCTCGTAGCGATCAGCCCCGGGAAAGCGCGAAAGCGAAAACAGATTGCCTTCGTCAAATTCGACCAGCCGGCTGTCCTCGTCTGGAATGTTGGCGGCTGATTTGTCGCTCCAGACCAATTGCACAACCGGTTCCAGCACATGATATGCACCGCTGGATGTGGTTTTGACAAATGGCCAGCGCAACTCAACCATGGCTGCGGGGGTTAGGTGGTGGCCGTTCAATTCGCCGGGCAGGCCTTGGCGGATATTATAAAAATCGGCGTTCATCTGGCCAAAAAGGCTGGCGATCATGCCGTTTTTCAAAGCCCAGCTACGGCGCCAATCCAGTCGCAAACTGGCGCGGTTCAAATCACGACCGGCATCGCCAGCTGTGCTTGAGCGGCGGTATTGGCTGTGGGTCTCAAAGCGAAAATTGGCATCCCCGCCGAAAAAAGCCGGCTCGAAACGCTTGTGATAGGTCAGGTTTCCAACCAATGTGGGCAAGGTGTTGTTGTTTTCTGTGCTGCGCAGTGAATGATAATGGGTCAATTCGGCAATCACCAACTTATCGCGTCTGGCCCGGCTGATACTGATGGCGCTATCCAGCCGGTCTTTTTTGGAATAACCGTAATTTTGCAAATAAGCCCTGTCCGATGTGCTTTCGATATCGAATTTCAGCACGTAATCGCGCACCAATTCAAAGCGACCTTGGCCAAAGAAATAACCGCGCTCTTTTGTGGGCAGGATGTCATCTCGGGAAATGGCGGTCTCGAACGAAATCTCGCCACGGCCAAAGGCACGCCTGAAACGCATTTCAAAGGTTTTGGTTTCTGTGCTGATATAAGGCGTCAGGGTCAGATCCGCGTGATCGCCGATGCGGATGAAATACGGCAGCTTAAACCCCCAGCCCAGTTTCGAGGTGCTTTTGAATTTTGGCACTAAAAAACCGGTGGCGCGTTTTAGGGTGGGGTCGGGCAGGCGCAGACGTGGCATGTAAAAAACCGGCACCCCCATAACCCGAAAAACGGCATCATCAAAATATAGCTGGCGTTCCTGTTGATCATGAATAATGCGCCGCGCCCTGATTTGCCATAACGGCGTCGGGTTATGCGCGCAAACCTTACAGCTGGAGGCAACGGTTTTATAAAGCTGGGTATAGCGGCCATCAACCCGGTGGATTTCGGCCGCAGCCAGTTGTAATTGCTGGCTTAGAACCATACGGGCACTGCGCAAAATCCCGTTTCGCAAATCCGCATCCAGTTCGGCACTGCTGGCCAGCACGATTGTCTCAGTGCCATCGATCAGGGTAATTGGACCCTCGATCCGCATACTTCCGTTTGCGCCTGAATAGACAATCCTTGTGGCCTTGATCCGGGTTGTGCCATGCAGGATTTCCACATGACCCTCGGCCGTTAACCTGTTGTCGGCATCCAGCCAAACCTTGTCTGCAACCAGGGTGATTGGAACATCACCTGTTGCCGGATTTTGCGCCGTTGCGGGCAGGGCGGCGTAAAACACGATTGCCACCAAGATAAAAAACACGCGCAGCATCAGCCATCCTCCAGATGCAAAATAAGTGCCGAAGCCAACATGATTGCGGCAATCGGCGGGCTCCAGCTGGCCAGAAGAACCGGCAAATGGCCGTTTTCACCTAAAACCTGGCTGAAATTCCGGATGAAAAACAGGGTAAAGCCCATTAAAATCGCCCCCATCACCATTTGTCCGGTGCCGCCCATACGGGTGTGGCGCATGGTGAAACCCGCCCCGATCAAAACCATCGCCACGAATAACAGCGGCAAGGCCAATTGCGATTGAAACCAGACCCGATGCTGACGGGCCGAAAATCCGGCATTGTCCAGACGCTGGATGAAATCAGGCAGATCCCAGATCGCGACAGAGCCGGGGGTGCCAAAACTGTCGCGGATTTGTTCGCGGGTAAGGTTGCTTTTGACGACCAGTTCGTCAAAACGCTCCGCATCGCGCTCTGGATTCGTGCTGTTCAAAAGCCGCCATTTTTTAGCATTTGTCAGCTCCCAGCCAGCTTCGGTCAGCCGGGCGGTTTCGGTTTTGATCCGGTTTAGCGGGCTGCCATCGGGCGTAAAGCTGAAAAAACTGACGCCCACCAATTCGGTTCCGTCCAGATTGGAGCCTGCCGCATGTATCACGGTTTGGCCGTCCTCATTGCCCTGACGCAGCCAAAGCCCTTCTTGGGAAACGGACAAAATACTGGCCTCGCCGGTTTTGTGCTGGCGCGCCTTGGTTTCGTATTGCTTCAAGGTTGCGGCAACAATAGGGTTCAAAGCCGCAACGGTTAGCATTCCCAGCATAAACGCAACGGCCACGGGTGCAATCAGGTTTTTGCCCCCGCCGCGACCCGAGGCGCGCGTCACCACCAGCTCGGAATTTCGGGCCATTCCCAGAAACATCATGATGGTGGCCAACAACATGATTAACGGCATAATCGGGTAAAGCGCGCCGGGCATATGCAGCAAAGCCAGCTCTAAAATCTCGGGAAACCGGGCCTGAGTCCCGCTGAACTTTCGGATCTGCTCAACCAGATCAAGCATCAACATAATGCCGGCAAAAGCGCCAAACACAATGCCAAATGATTTTAGAAACCTGACGGCAAAATAGCGGTAAAGGATCATGCCATCCGCCTGTTTCTAAATAATATACGGTCAAATACAGCCGGTCTGGCCGATAGCCAAAGCAAGGTACAACCAAAGCCGACACCGGTTAAAGGTGCCAGATAAACCAATGGCCAACGGGCGACATTGCCTAATGCAAAACCGGAAACCCCGCTTTCGATTGCCTTGACCACAATCAATAAAATAACGGCAAAAATAATGCGCCTTGACACGCCAAAGCGGCTGAAACTGCCAACAATCAGGCTGGAAAAGCCGATCAATGCCGCGGCAATTGCCATCAGGGATCGGGAAAACCGTTTATGTGCCGCATAGACCAACACCGCAGCTGTTGCGCCGGTCTCTTCTATGGTTTCAGGCGATGCACGCAGTAAATCCATGGTGCTCATTTGATCAGAAGATCGCCTGCCGCCTTTGCCCAGATTAACCAAGGTTCCAATGTCATATGAAAAATCCGAAAAACCGGTCGTCGAGAGCCGGTCTCCGTTAAAATTCAGCGTTTGCGCAATTCCATCCAGCATGACCAGCTTTGGACCGGTCTCGTGGCGGACCAAATAGGCGGTTTTTGCGGTGTAGGTGATTTGGCTGTCGGGCTTGCGGCTGTCGGATAAAAACACATCAAGCAATTTGCCGGTTTGGTCAATTTCACGGATATAAAAGGTAATTCCGTCGGTTGGGTGCAAAAAAGAGCCTTCGGTTAAAAAACGCGCGGTAATATTTTCGGCTATTTCCGCGCTTCTAACCGCCAAAGCCCGACTGGCGGCAGGAACTAGAAAATGCGATAGCACAGCCGTTAGCAGCCCAACGATAATGCCAAACACCAAAACGGGCCGCGCCAACCGAAAGCCGCTAAAACCGGTTGCCTGTACTACCACAAGTTCGCTTTCTGTGCTCAGCCGGTTTGTGGTGTAAACCACAGCTACGAAGGTGGCGATTGGTAAAACCGCGCGGATCACTTCGGGCAGGCTCAGGGCGGTGAATTCCAGAAATACAAAGGCGGAATGGCCATCGGCAATCAATTGGTCAAACAGCCGCACAGCCTGATTGGTCCAGTAGACCAGTACCAGAATTAGGGCAAAAAAGCCAAAAAACACCATAAGTTGCGACAGTAAATATCTGTCGAATCTCGCCACTCGCATTCTCCCCCACAGGATGATCATTATTTTGCTCCAGACTAGCCGAAAAAAACCGGCAAATAAACTGCTATCTGGCGTTTTTGTTATGCAAAGGCTAGGAATAGCAAAACACTGCCTAAACCTTTCATTCAGGAGACCCCCATGACCGATGCCCGCCAGATAGAATTCAAGGATATCGACCTAGACGAAATTGCCACTGCAAATGGCCGGATCACGGTATTTGTCGGGTTGGAAGGCCAGCTTGAGCAATGCGGCCGGCGGGTGAACCGGCTGTGTAAAGGGGCGCTGAAACGCTTTGCTGAATCCGACGAATTTGCTGCAATGAAAACCGGGCAGGGCCGCGATCTGGCTTATCCGGCGGGCTTGATTTGTGAAGCGCTGCAAGTGATTAAATTAAAACGCCGCCCCGATGTTCACGATGCCCGCCGCGCAGGGGCTGAAATTGCCAAAGCAGCCGGCAAGGCCGATCTGTTGATTTTGGCAGGCGGTCTTGGCCAAGTGGTTGAGATTTCATTCGGGCTTGCGATGCGTGGTTATGATTTCAATCGCCACAAAACCAAATCACCCGATCCAATGGGACCGGCTTGCATCATGGTGAACAAGCCCGCAGAAATTACCGCGGCGTTTGACCCTAAAAGCGCCATTTCCAATGGGGTATTCTTTACCCGTGATTTGGTTAATGAACCCGCTAACATTCTGACAACAAACGAATTTGCATCCCGTTTGGATCAAATGAAAGAGTTGGGTCTAAAGGTTGAAATTCTGGAAGAAACCGACCTTGAAAAACTGGGCATGGGTGCGCTTTTGTCGGTCGGCCAAGGCTCTCCCAGCCCTTCAAAAGTCGTGGTAATGCAGTGGAATCGGGGCAAAACAGGGTACGCACCCTTGGCGCTGGTGGGCAAGGGCGTGGTC
>DOHJ01000046.1:0-6959 GCA_003535335.1 Paracoccaceae bacterium
CACCGCATCAGGCGAATAACGTGCCCGCAGATCTCCCACCGGCTCCCCGCCCTCGACACGCTCGTTTTCATAGCTCAGATCGGCACCCATTTCACGCAATGTGCTCAACAGGCCAATGCGCGTCGGGTTCAGGCCAATGCCCGGCACCAAAACGTCGGAACCCGGCACAATCAACGCCGCACAAACCGGAAACGCAGCCGAGCTGGGATCGCGCGGCACCACGATTTTCTGTGCCTTTAATTCAGGTTGTCCGGTCAGGGTAATAACGCGCCCAGCATCAGTTTCCTCAACGGTAATATCCGCACCAAATCCGGTCAGCATGCGTTCGGTATGATCGCGGGTTGGCTCAGGCTCGATCACCACAGTTTGGCCCGGTGTATTCAAACCCGCCAGCAACACGGCCGATTTTACCTGCGCGGAAGGCACATCCATCAAATAACGCACCGGAACCGGATCGGGTGCGCCAACAACCGTCATCGGCAAACGCCCGCCAGCGCGCCCGTAGGCTTGCGTTCCAAACAGGCCGACAGGACCGGTTATGCGCCCCATCGGACGGCTGCGCAAACTGGCATCACCGGTGAATGTTGCGCTGATCGGGCAGGTGGACATTGCACCGATAATCAGGCGAACACCCGTGCCTGAATTGCCGCAATCAATCACCTGCTCAGGTTCGGAAAAACCACCAACCCCGACACCATGAACCGACCATTGCCCGTCGCCATGCTCCACAACATCGGCACCAAAGGCCCGCATGGCGCGCGCCGTATCCAGCACATCATCGCCTTCCAGCAAACCTGAAATGCGCGTTTGGCCAACCGACAGCGCACCCAAAATCAAAGCACGATGCGATATCGACTTATCACCGGGAACATTGGCCACACCATTGAGCGGACCATGTTTGCGCGATTTCATTGGAATTGGATCACCGTGTGCTGACATCATTCTTTCCCTTCACTCTTTCCGACTGAATAGCCGAAAAAACCGGCTTATACCATTATTGTTCTATAAATATCCCCGCGCGGAGCGCATAGTATCTCTTAAACTGGGCTTACAGCCGCCGAAACGTCATATAATGTGGCACACGCTCTTCCCGCAGGGCTTTTTTCTCGTAGCGCGTAGAAATCCAGTCATCCCACGGTTTGCGCCAATCATCCGGCCCTTCGGCCAGCCACTCAAAATCATCCCGCGCCATCATTTGTTCCATCGTCTGGCGCACATAATCGGGAATGTCGGTCGCAACCCGAAAAATCGCCCCTTTTTTCAATACCCGGGCTAACGGATCCAGATGCTCAGGCGTTACAAACCTGCGGCGATGATGACGCGATTTCGGCCACGGGTCAGGGTATAATAAAAATACCCGCTCAATTAAAGCATCGGGCAACACATCAAACATATCACGCACATCACCGGGGTGAACGGCCACGTTTTTCACACCAGCTTCGCGGATTTTTCCCAGCAGCATGGCAACGCCGTTGATATATGGCTCACAACCAATGATCCCCACATCCGGGTTTTGCGCGGCCTGATGCACCATATGCTCGCCGCCGCCAAAACCAATTTCCAGCCAAACAGGCTTGCCATCAAACAAACTTGTTAAATCCAGCGGTTTACGATCAGGGTTTTCATCCCAATCCACAGCACCGGGTGACAGCGCTTCCAAATCCTCTGCCAGATATCCCTTTTGGCTATCGCGCAGTGTTTTACCCTTTAAACGGCCATAAAAATTCCGAAAGGGGCGTTTGTTTTCTGCCATTTCACCTGCTCCAAAAAATAAGGCGAGGCAAAAACCCCACCCTATCATTCATTCGTAAGGCGGGGTTCACCCCGCCATCAATTTAGACCGCTTTTTTCAAAGCCTCAACCAGATCGGTTTTTTCCCATGAAAACCCGCCATCTGCCTCGGGTGGGCGGCCAAAGTGGCCATAGGCTGCCGTGCGCTCATAAATCGGCCGGTTCATTTGCAGGCGTTCACGAATACCTTGCGGTGTCAGGTCTACAATTTGATCAATTGCCTTTTCGATCACTGAATCATGCACTTGACCGGTGCCGAATGTATCGCAATAAATCGATAAAGGCCGCGCAATGCCAATCGCGTATGACAGCTGGATTGTGCAGCGTTTTGCCAGACCAGAGGCCACCACATTTTTCGCCAGATAACGGGCAATATAGGCGGCGGAACGGTCAACCTTGGTCGGGTCTTTGCCTGAAAATGCACCACCACCATGCGGGGCGGCACCACCGTAAGTGTCGACAATAATTTTACGACCCGTCAGGCCGGCATCCCCGTCAGGGCCACCGATTACAAAAACACCGGTCGGATTAACCCACCATTTTGTTGCCTCCGTCACCCATTCAGCGGGCAAAACCTCGCAAATGTAAGGCTCGACAATGGCGCGGATATCATCTGATGTCTGGGTTTCATCGGAATGCTGGGTTGATAGCACAATCGAGGTCACCTCGACCGGCTTGCCATCTTCATAGCGCAATGAAATCTGCGATTTGGCGTCGGGTCGCAAGGTTGGTTCGGTGCCGTCTTTGCGCACTTCGGCCAACCGGCGCAAAATGGCGTGGGAATACTGGATCGGGGCCGGCATCAATTCCGGCGTTTCATCCACCGCATAGCCAAACATGATGCCCTGATCGCCAGCGCCTTCGTCCTTATCCGCGGTTGCATCCACGCCTTGGGCAATGTGGGCGGATTGCGGGTGCAGCAGATTGGTGACTTTAACAGTGTTCCAGTGGAAATGCTCCTGCTCATAACCGATATCCTTGATGCAGTCGCGCGCAATATTTTCTACCTTGCCTAGATATTCATCCAACTTGGATTTGTCAGATAGTCCGACTTCGCCGCCAATAACCACGCGGTTGGTGGTGGCGAAGGTTTCGCAGGCCACGCGGGCCTCGGGTTCTTCGGCTAAAAACGCATCCAGAATGGCGTCGGAGATCCGGTCGCACAATTTATCGGGATGCCCCTCTGAAACGGATTCAGAGGTGAAGGTGTAGTTTTTACGAGACATAGGTAGTGCTCCATTTGAAAAATACTGCCACGTCAGGAAGCCGTTGTGGCAATTTGTGTGTTTCACTTACGAGTGTGTGAGACCGCGGTCAATCTCTAAGTATTCGGGTTTTTAGCATTATCAACGCCAAGGCGAAAATCAGCAACACTATGACCGGCCAATCCCCATAGCGGGAATATAGCGTTTCGGGCAGGGCGGTTGGTAATTCAACATCTAGAAAACCGGCAACGCCCAAACCAAGCGACGCCTGCACCGTGCCGTGCGCATCAATCACCGCAGAAATGCCGGTATTGGCCGCCCGCACCATTGGCAAACCCAGCTCAATCGCCCGAAACCGCGCTTGGGCCAAATGCTGCTGTGGTCCTGTCCAATTACCGAACCACGCATCATTGGTAATTTGCAACAACCAGTCGGGGCGCTCCGTGGTGGTGCCGACTTCGTGGGGGAAAATTGCTTCATAGCAAATCAACGGCAATGCCTGCCCAAGTGCACCCAAATCAATGCTGCGCAGACCGTCACCAGCCCCAAAACCAAACCCGTCTTGGGCCGCAAATCCGGTTAGCCCAAGCCAAGTGGCCAAACGGCCGCCCGGAAAATATTCGCCGAAAGGCACCAGATGGCTTTTGTTATAAATATCCTGCACAACGCCATCAGCGTCAAGCAGGACTAGAGAATTAAAATACTGCAAACCATCGGTTCTTTGAATGCCAAATACCACAGGAACATCACCGGCAGCCTGTGATATTTTTTCTAGCGCTGCATCAGAGCGGTTCAGCAAATAAGGCACCGAGGTTTCCGGCCAGATGATTAAATCCGGTTGCTGATCGGATTTGGCCGAGGTAAAGCCCAAGCTGCGCCCAAAAAATACCGGCATCATTTCGGGATCCCATTTTTGATGCTGTGGGGCGTTGGGCTGTATCAGGCGCACGACTTGTGCTTCCGTAGATTTTACAATTTTTACATTTCCTAGGTTCGGTCCAGTTTGGTAAAATTTGCTGACAAAATAATAACCTAGAATAGTTAAAACCAGTGCAGTAACAAGGGATATCACGCCCGTAACTATTATGAACCGGCGCAACCCAAGCCGTTCAACTGTGACGAATAGTGCCCAGATAGACAGCAAAGTAAGTAGCGTTAAACCGTGTGGGCCGATATATGCGGCCAGCTGATCCAGCCCCCAATCCAGCCAGATATAGCCCAGTAAACCCCAAGGAAACCCCGTTAGGATGTAAGTCCGGGCCAATTCGGCGATGCTTAAAAATATGGCCAGCGCCAAAACACGCCCCTGCCATTTGGCCAGCCCGAAGGCCGCCGCCCAAAACAGGGCCATGCCGGCGGACATGCCAATTAATGCAAACGGGGCCATCCAGCCATGGGCCGAAATATTAACGAGAAATGGCTCGACAATCCAGCTGAGCACCAGCCCGAAATATCCGGCACCAAAGGCCCAGCCGACCAAAACTGCCTGTTTTACAGAACCAGAGGCACGAAATAAAACAAAAGCCGCAATCAAACCGGTCAAAGCCAGCCACAGCAGTGAAAACGGCGCTTGGCCCAATCCGGTGACGGCCCCGCAGGCCAACGCCGCCAAGGATTTTTTGCGCGTAGACCACAGGGCCAAACCTGTTGAAAAACGCGCCAGTGTATCAGCCACTATTTGACACCATTCAGGCGCACCCGTAGCCGTTTAATCCGGCGCGGGTCTGCATCGACAACCTCAAATTCAGGCCCAAGAGGGTGTACAATTACCTCGCCACGGGCAGGCACATGGCCGGCAAGCAAAAACATCAAACCGCCCAGCGTGTCGATTTCCTCGTCTTCGGCTGTATCCACCAGCTTCATGCCAATTTCGGCTTCGAAATCCTCAAGCGGGGTGCGCGATAATGCCAGATAACAGCCGTCAGTCTCTTTGGTCCAGAATTTATCCTCTTCCAGATCATGTTCGTCTTCTATTTCGCCAATCACCTGTTCGACCAGATCTTCGAGCGTCACCAGCCCGTCAACCCCGCCGTATTCATCGACCACCAGCGCCATATGAATGCGTTCGCCTTGCATTTTTTGCAGCAAGACACCGATCGGCATGGACGGCGGCGCAAACAATAGCGGACGCAGCAGTTTTTGGATGGAAAACCGGCCACCGTTGCCGCTAAATCCGTGTTTCAGGGCGAAATCTTTCAGGTGAACCAGACCCGTTGGCGTATCAAGCGTATCTTTGAAAACCGGTATCCGGCTTAATCCGGTTTCACGAAAGACCTGCACCAGATCGTCTTTTTTGATATCCTGGGAAACCGCAATGATTTCGGCCTTTGGAGTGGCCACATCTTCAAGGCTCATCCTGCGTAAATTAAGCATTCCGTGTGTGCTATTGATCTGCGCTGCCACTGCGGGGGTGCCGGACAAAACGGTTTCAGCTGTATCGGTCGGGCTTAAGGCGCTGATGATGCGGTTGAAAAATCCGAGCTTTGTCACCGTTTTTTTGTCTGGCGCGCTTTGCGCTGCACTAGAAGATCCGTCTGTTGTGTCGCCCATTTTTCCTTTTCCAAATTAGTCTGGCCTTTGGTCCGGCCTGTGATTTAGCCCCTATATGGGTCGCAAATACCCAGTTTGCCAAGGACTTCAACCTCCAAAGCCTCCATTATTGCCGCATCTTGATCAGATATGTGATCATAACCCAACAAATGTAACACCCCGTGGATTAATAAATGCGTTACATGGTCTTTTGCGGGTTTGCCTGCGGCCTGAGCCTCGATCTGGCAAGTGTCAAAAGA
Organism: Paracoccaceae bacterium; assembly: GCA_003535335.1. Taxonomy (GTDB): domain Bacteria; phylum Pseudomonadota; class Alphaproteobacteria; order Rhodobacterales; family Rhodobacteraceae; genus Profundibacter. The sequence continues at coordinate 5,786 of DOHJ01000046.1, forward strand.
AATTGCGATATCGCCCAGTTCTTCGGGCATTCCTTTGGGGTCGTAAGTTGGGGGCAGGGGGTGTTTTTCCGGTCTTGATCGTTCCTGCGCGGGCCATGACAGCACGTTGGTTGCTGTGGGTTTTTCCCTGAATTCGGCGTTTAGATCGGTAATTCGGGCGTCATCACAGGCCAGCAGGCTGATTTCGAAATATTCACAAGGAATGTCCAGATGTGCCAGCGTTGCCATGCACGCGCTTTGGGCCAACGCCTCGATATTTAAGTCATCCCAGCGCGCATCTTCTATATTTACCGAAATAAAATCAGCTGTCATCGGCTTCATATGCCTCGATAATTTTGGCAACCAGCGGGTGACGCACCACATCTTTGGCGGTGAAATAATTAAAGGATATTTTGTCGATGCCTTTTAACAGCCGTTCCGCATCATGCAGGCCACTGACCTGACCGCGTTGCAAATCGATCTGGGTGCGATCGCCGGTAACCACCATGCGTGAGCCCTTGCCAAGACGGGTCAGGAACATTTTCATCTGCATCGTGGTGGCATTTTGGGCCTCGTCCAGTACCACAAAGGCATTTGACAATGTGCGTCCGCGCATAAAGGCCAGCGGGGCGATTTCGATCTTTTTATCCTCGATCAGTTTGGCCAGCTGTTTACCGGGCAGAAAATCGCCCAATGCATCATAAAGCGGCTGCATGTAGGGATCGACCTTTTCTTTCATGTCTCCGGGCAGAAATCCCAGCTTTTCGCCGGCCTCGACCGCAGGGCGCGACAGGATGATCTTATCAACCTTGCCCTCGATAAACATATTCACCGCCACGGCCACGGCCAGATAGGTTTTTCCGGTGCCCGCAGGACCGATTCCAAAGCCCAGCTCATTGGAAAACAAGGATTTGACGTAGGATTTTTGTGCCTCTGTACGCGGCTCGATCAGTTTTTTGCGGGTTTTGATCTCGACCCTGCCGCCCTTGAACATTTCCAGCTGATCACCGTTGCGAACGCCAGTACCAGCGGCCGATCCGCCCATGCGGATTTCCTGATCAATTTCAGCCATTTCTAACGGCAAACCGGATTCCAGCCGCAGATAAAGCGCGTTTAGCAGTGTTTGCACCTGTTGACAGGCAGCCGCGTCACCAAGCAAAGTCAGCTGATTGCCGCGCCGCGCGATCTGGATCGA
>DOHJ01000046.1:7326-8859 GCA_003535335.1 Paracoccaceae bacterium
CAGCGTCAGTTCGTTATCAGTCTGTTCTGGTGTCAAAGTGCCAATTCCCAAGCAATTCTCCGTTCATTCTTGCCGGTGTTTTTCAGGTATTTTGCAATGGTGCCAATTCGCAGCGCCGGTTGCAAGCGCTGCTGTGCAAATTTATTGTGACATAACGAGAAAAAGCCGCGAAACAACGCTTCGCGGCTTTTTAAATGGATGTTTTTCAACTTACAGCGGATCGTTGATCGTGCCAGTCTTTTTGTACGGACCAACCGCAGTTTCACGCGGACCAGCACCGGAACAAACCGGTTTGCCGTATTTGTCCAGACGTGCCGAAAGATAACCCTCGACACCATCGTCAATAATCCAGTGGTCACAACCATGGGGATCTGTCCAGATACCTGATGTCATTGTGCTAAGGTGATGGGGTTTAAAGCCATAATCGCGGGTCTTGTCGGTGTGAACTTTGCCACCACCGCCTTCGCCCAGGCAACCTGCCAGTGAAACTGCTGCGGCGAGCATTACAAAGCCTTGAATGATTTTCATATTTACTACTCCCTCAGCGGATACAGATGATTTCAACACGACGGTTCTGACGCATTCCCGCGGCAGACCGGTTTGATGCCTTGGGCATCCGCTCGCCATATCCGCGAACATCGACAATCTTGGCCCCAACGCTTTGGCCCACACGTGCAACCGAATTGGCGCGATTTAGCGACAGGCGCATGTTATATTCATCAGAAGCGCGGCTGTCTGTGTGGCCGGCTATGATATAGGCGCGGGCATTTGCCTGCTGAAAGAATTGTTGCAGACGGGCACGGCCGCTTGAACTTATTTTATAGCGGTTCGTTGCAAACAACTGATCTGAATCCATCACACCACATACGTTTCCGCGTCGACAAACAGGGATGCCCTGACGGTTTACATTCGGGGTCATATACCCTTCATAACCATCGTCCATAACCCAGTGTTCGCAGCCATCCGGATCAATCCAGATGGTGGGCGAATAACGCTCGCCGGTAACTGTGTTCGATGGATTTCCCGACTGCGCAGATGCAGTCGTACTTGTTATTGTTAGCGCCAGCAGCGCAACAGATGCCCCTGCCAACACGCCTTGAATTGCTTTGGATATCTTATAAGCCACAGCTTCGGCCCCCCAAATTATAACCACACAACAGCAACCTTTCCGGTTGCCAAATTTATTATCCCAAGTTGTAACTTAATTTGCGACAATGTGAAGCCTGAAATTCTAAATGTAGGGCTGAAACCCTATATATTGTGTTTATTTTGATACTTTTGGCACAATATCAGGTTCATTTTCCCAAGTATGGAAACAACGATGCAAATATTTTATTGCAAATCAGCAGTTTCCACCAATTCGGCACCCAGTGAATTTGTCTTGCTATCCGTGACCCTGACGCGGCGGATTTCACCGATTTCAACATCAGGCGCATACATGTGAACCGCATGAAGATGCTGGCTTTTTCCGATCATTTGCCCCGAAAGCCGGCCCTTTTTCTCGACCAGAACGTCAACATGTTGACCAACCAT
>DOHJ01000046.1:9254-11305 GCA_003535335.1 Paracoccaceae bacterium
CGCTCATTAGCCACATCGACCCCGACAAACGCCCGTTCTGCCGCCGGTGTTCCGGGGCGGGCCGAATATTTGAACGAATAGGCCTGCCCGTAGCGAATTTCGCGCACCAATTCCATTGTCTCCTCAAAATCCGAATCATCCTCGCCGGGAAAACCGACGATAAAATCACCCGAGATCAAAATATCAGGCCGCGCCGCACGAATGCGTTCAATCAGCCGGATGTATTTTTCGGCCGTGTGCTGGCGGTTCATGCCCTTTAGCACTTTGTCGCTGCCCGATTGCACCGGCAAATGCAGATAAGGCATCAGTTTTTCACATTCGCCATGCGCGGCAATCAGATCATCGGCCATGTCATTTGGGTGGCTGGTGGTAAAACGGATCCGCTCCAGCCCGTCAATTTCGCTCAAGGCCCAGATCAGCCGCGTCAGGCTCCAGTCATCGCCGCCCAAATAGGCGTTCACATTTTGGCCCAGCAGGTTAATTTCACGCACGCCGCGTTCGACCAAACCGCGCGCCTCGGACAGGATGCGTTCGGGCGGCCGGCTGATTTCGGCGCCACGGGTGTAGGGCACCACGCAAAAGGCGCAAAATTTGTCACAGCCTTCCTGCACGGTCAAAAATGCCGAGGGCGCGCGTTTGGGCCGGTTAAGATTTTGTGACCGGGCCGGTAGTTTGTCAAATTTGCTCTCCAGCGGAAAATCCGTATCCAGCGCCTTTTTGCCGCTGTCGACCTTTTCCATCAAATCGGGCAAACGATGGTAGGCTTGGGGACCAACCACCAGATCAACCAGCGGCTGGCGGCTCATGATTTCGCCGCCCTCGGCCTGCGCCACACAACCCGCCACGCCGATTTTCAGGTTCGGGTTTTCGGCCTTTAGTTCTTTGTAGCGGCCCAGTTCCGAATAAATTTTCTCGGCCGCCTTTTCGCGGATGTGACAGGTGTTTAGCAAAATCATGTCGGCCCCGTCGGGCGAATCCACTTGGGAATAGCCCGCAACGCCCAGCGATTCGGCCATGCGTTCACTGTCATAGACATTCATCTGACAGCCATAGGTTTTGATAAACAGCTTTTTTGCATTCGACATTCAGGGCACCATTTTTCGCGCGGTTAAGGCTGCATACCTACACAATGCAAGCAAGGCTTGCAATAAACCGTAAATTAACCGATTTTGGCGCAAATAGGCAAACGATACGGCGGGCAAAGTGATGCAATATAACGATTTGGCTGATTTCCTGTCCAAGGGGGCCGATATTTTGGCGCGCGGGCCGATTGCGATGATTCTGGTCGAAGACCTTGTCGAAGTGGACACCTGCATCCGTCACCACATGCAGTTGGGATTTAAACAGGTGCTGGTTTTTGCGCCCGAAGAATTGGAATTGCCGGAAAATCTGCAAAAGACAATTCACCGCATTCCTTACAATATGGCAACCGACACGGCCCTTGAAACGGCGGTGAATGCCATCATTAAGGCCGCACCCGGGGTTTGGCTTTATTATTGCTATAATTCTGAATTTTTGTTTTTCCCGTTTTGCGAAACGCGAACCGTTGCAGAGCTGGTTGCATTTAACATGGAAGAGCGCCGCTCAAGTATTTTGAGCTATGTGATTGATCTCTATGCCGGTGATTTGGCTGAATTTCCAGATGCAGTGTCACTAGAGGAATCGTATCTGGATAAATCCGGCTATTATGCGTTGGCGCGGCCGGATCCTGCCAATCATGGCTACCCCAAAACCCGCCAACTGGATTTTTTCGGCGGTCTGCGCTGGCGGTTTGAGGAACACATCCCCGTCACGCGGCGAAAAATTGACCGGATTTCGCTGTTTCTTGCCAAACCGGACCTGAGGCTGCGCCCCGATCACACTTTTAATGATGAAGAATACAACACATATTCCTGCGAATGGCATCATAATACCACGGCTGCAATTTGTTCGTTCCGCACAGCAAAGGCGCTAAAGCGAAACCCAGGGTCATCCTTTGATATTGACACATTTCGTTGGCATAATTCTTGCGAATTTGAATGGCATTCCCAGCCATTACTGGACTTGGGATT
>DOHJ01000182.1:0-2556 GCA_003535335.1 Paracoccaceae bacterium
TTTACCGGTTTTCACAACGTCACCACGCAAGATCCTCGCCTCAAGGCCCTTCATCGCAGAACCAAGGTTTTCGTCGGCCAGCTCTTCTTCGGTTAGGGCTGCCTTGATGGTTTCACGGGCAGCAGAAACAGCAGTAGTGCGTTCCTGTTTGTCGGAAATCGCAAATGCGGCGCGCATGGTTTTTTCACCGGCTTTGGCAACGGTTTTGGATAGCGCGCTGTAATCCGCAGGTGCAAAATCAAGCGGCTCTTTCGCGCAATCTTCGGCCAGATCAACGATCAGGTCGATCACTGGTTTCATCTGATCATGGGCAAAGTTTACCGCACCCAGCATTTCAGCCTCGGACAGCTCATAAGCCTCGGATTCAACCATCATCACGGCGTCTTTGGTGCCGGCAACAACCAGATCAAGGCGCTGTTCCGGTTTGTTTTTCAGATCATGCATATCATCGCATTCCGGGTTCAGGATGTATTCACCATCCACAAAACCAACACGTGCAGCGCCGATCGGGCCCATGAAAGGCGCACCGGAAATTGTTAACGCAGCAGATGTCGCGATTATCGCAACGATGTCAGGATCATTAACCAGATCATGTGACAGAACCGTACAGATTACCAGAACTTCGTTTTTGAAACCCGGTACAAATAGCGGACGGATCGGGCGATCAATCAGGCGGCTTGTCAGTGTTTCTTTTTCAGTAGGACGCGCTTCGCGTTTGAAAAAGCCACCCGGAACTTTACCGGCAGCATAATATTTTTCACCATAATGCACGGTCAGCGGAAAGAAATCCTGACCCGGCTTTTGGGTTTTGGCAAATGTCACCGCGCACATAACGCTGGTTTCGCCCAAAGTGGCGATAACGCAGCCGTCAGCCTGACGGGCAATTTTACCGGTTTCCAGTGTCAGCGTTTCTTCGCCCCACTGCATAGATTTTCTTGTTTCTTTAAACATATCGTTTCCTAAGTTGGTCGCATGGGGCGTATCCCTGCCTGACCGTTTTACATACGGGCCGTATGCCCGTGGCCTGTTTTGCATAACGTCCGCCCCATAGGCCCGGTGGGGAAAACAGCATGGTCTTTAACGTGGTCTTGAAATGCAAGAAGCGCCCCGCAGGGCGCATCTTGGTTTGTTTAGCGACGCAGGCCGAGACGTTTAATCAGATCCTGATAACGTGCTTCGTCTTTGGCGCGGGCATAGTCCAGCAATTTACGACGTGTCGCAACCAGTTTCAAAAGACCACGGCGGGAATGGTTATCCTTTTTGTGGGTTTTGAAATGCTCGGTCAGTGTCGCAATCCGCGACGAGAGAATAGCAACCTGAACTTCCGGTGAACCAGTGTCACCTTCTTTGGTTGCAAATTCTTTCATGAGGCGGGCTTTTTCTTCTGCAGTAATCGACATCGGGGTCTCCTTGTTTAAGGTTAATCGGAAATGGCACAAGCCGGGATGTCGTCCAGCAGGGCCCGTGGAGGGTATCGGCCATGAATCAAACTGAATCAGGCAGATGCGCGCGTATAGTGCGAAATGGCCAAAAAGGAAAGGCTTTTTACCTAGCTGTGCCGTTTTGCGTAATCATTTCCACGATCTCTTTGGCCCATTCACCAATGATCGGGATGAAATCGATATTCGAGAGCGAAAAAACCAGCATTGAAACCAGCAGGGTTGCACCAATGACCGAGCCAAGACCAAAGGCCAGACCGCGCACGAATTGAAAGCTGATCAGCCGCCACATCGAATTATGAATGCGCACAAAACGATGGGTATTCAACAGCCGCATTTCTTGTTGCAGCGCTTGCAGATCAGCATGCAGATCGGGCAGGTTATCAGGTTGTTTTTCGCTCATGATTTACTGCTTACCATAATTCTGGCTGAACGACATAGGCGATATAAAGCGGGTGTTTGGGATGACCCGCTTTGCTTAGGCCCAGATGATAAAGCGCCAGACCAGTGCCACGCATAATTTTTTCAACTTGGGCCCCACGGTTCATAAATTCACCATGGGTGCCCCATGCACAAATAATCTGATCGGCCCAAATGCAGCCATCCGAAATCGTTGCATCATTTTCCGGACCAACCGGATCATCCGCTTTACGCATTTTTCGCGGATCTGTGTCGCGCCATGCAAATATATTGGCAACACAGAATGATCCAAATCCCAGCGTGCGGGCACGGCGTTCGCAGCGCTCGACAGTCGGGTCATTTTGCACTTCGGTTGCGGTGGAGGGGTTCAGCATGACAAAAAATGCTTTTCTGCCTCCCGGTTCCCATATCCGCGTCAATGAATAACGGTATTTTTCGCAATCCGAATAGACCGCCGTTGAATGCGCATCGTCTTTTTGGTGTGTTCTGGTAATCATGCTGCCGCTCTATTCACCATAAGGCACCCAGATATTTTTAACCTCGGTTGCCTGCGCCAGAAATTCCCGGCCTTCACCCGCAAGACCAAACCAGTCGCGATCACGGGCATTATTCACCCAAGTGCGCTTCAGGTTGCTGGCAGAATTGCGTTCAATTTCCTCTGATAAATCGGTTGAGGAAAAGCTCCAGACCGCATCAA
>DOHJ01000182.1:2956-6527 GCA_003535335.1 Paracoccaceae bacterium
ACACCGGCCGGAACATCCGAAGTTTCCAGCACTTGATAAAAATCCGTTGCCGCCAAAGGCCCCACCTGAGAGGCCGCCAGCACGCAAGTATTTCCCATTGCAATAGCCGGCGCCATCACCGAAACCAGCCCCAGCAGCGGCGCATCATCTGGGCAAAGCGCGCCAATCACCCCAACCGGTTCTTTCATCGCCAAAGCAGCCCCGCGGATCGGTACGCCGTGAACCTGCCCGTCATATTTATCGGCCCATGCCGCATAGGTGAACAGGCGCGAAATGCTGGATTGTACTTCGGTTTTACCGCCGGTTTTACCGCTTATTTGGTTTAGCCGCTTGGCAAATTCATCCGCCCGCGCCGACAGGTTTTCGGCGATGTAATAAATGATCTGCGCCCGTAAATGACCCGTGGTTTTGGCCCAGCCCTTGGCTGCGTGGGCTGCTTCGACCGCACCGCGCACGTCCTTGCCGCTGCCGTTGCCAACATGGCCGAGCAACCTGCCTTTGGGCGACCAGATGGCGGTGCAATAGCCACTATCAGGCCGTGCCTGTTTGCCGCCAATAAACATTTTAGCGGTGCGGTCGATCCCGTCAACTTTGGCGTCTTTGGGGGCGGCAACCGGCGTGGCCGCTTTTAGCATTTTACCGGTTGTTTTCTTTTTGGTATAGGCCGCAAGGCCCTCCCAGCCACCTTCACGGCCAAAGCCGCTTTCACGCACTCCGCCAAATCCGGCAGCCGCATCAAACAGGTTGGTTGCATTCACCCAAACGATACCCGCAACCAGTTTTGGTGCAATATCCAGTGCCAGATTTACATTCTCGCTCCAGACACTTGCGGCCAGCCCGTAGCGGGTGTTGTTGGCCAGCTGCACAGCCTCGGCCGGAGTGCGAAAAGTGGTGGAACACAGCACCGGACCAAAGATTTCTTCCTGCATCAACATCGCTGATGAATGCAGGCCCGTGATAAGGGTTGGCGGGTAATAACAGCCATTGTCAGGCAGGGTGCATTTGGCCTGATAAAGCTCGCCCTCAGTGCCGCCTTTGGCCACCATGTCAGTGATCAAATCGCGTTGCACCGGATCAATCATAGCGCCAATATCAATGCATTTATCCAAAGGGTTGCCAATGCGCAGCCCATCCATGCGGACCCGCAGTTTGGCATAAAATTGTTCTGCTATGCCTTCTTGCACCAGCAGGCGCGAACCGGCGCAACAAACCTGTCCCTGATTGAACCAGATTGCATCAACCAGCCCTTCAACCGCGCTGTCGATATCGGCATCGTCAAAGACGATATAGGGTGATTTCCCGCCCAATTCCAACGTTAACGCCTTGCCGGTTCCGGCTGTCGTTTGGCGAATTTTACGGCCAACGCTGGTGGATCCGGTAAAGGCTATTTTATGGATATCAGGGTGATTAACGATCATTTCGCCCACGGATCCATCGCCAGTAACGATGTTTACCACACCTTTGGGCAGACCTGCCTCGATGCATATTTCTGCAAATAAAAGCGCTGTTAGGGAGGTGTATTCTGCCGGCTTCAGCACGCAGGCATTGCCCATTGCAAGCGCCGGCGCAATTTTCCATGCCAGCATCAATAACGGGAAATTCCACGGAATAATCTGGCCGCAAACGCCCAGCGGTTCTGCATCTGGCAATTCGGACGACATCAACTGTGCCATTCCGGCATGGTAATAAAAATGCCGCGCGACCAGCGGGATGTCGATATCGCGGCTTTCACGGATTGGCTTGCCGTTATCCAGCGTTTCCAAAACCGCAAAAAGGCGGGCATTTTTTTGCACCAGACGGGCAATTGCATAAAGCACTGTGGCCCGCTGGTGATCAGAGCTGCGCGCCCATTTTTTCTGGGCCTTTGAGGCGGCTAGAACTGCTGCATCCACATCCTGAATGCTGGCTTGGGTGATTAATGCAAGCACATCACCCGTTGCAGGGTTTTTGCTTTCAAACCCGTCATGGTGATCGGTGAAATCGCCATTAATAAACTGCCCCATTTTACTACCACGGTCCACAATCCACGCCAATGCGTCCGCCGCATTTTCCGGTGCCGGCCCATAGTCCATGCTTTCAAATATTTCTTTAACGGTCATTGTGTTTATCCTATTGCATGGCGGTATGAGGCGGAATAATTTCCGGTGACGTAATGTTCCAGCTGGCGTTCCAGATCACCCAGCAATGATGACGCACCAAACCGGAACATTTCAGGTGTCAGCCATGAATTGCCCAACTCATCCTTTAACAAAGCCAGATAGGTGACGGCATCCTTGGCCTTGGAAATCCCGCCCGCAGGTTTGTAACCAACACGAAAACCGGTGCGCGCGTGATAATCACGAATGGCCCGCATCATTACCAGACTGACAGGCAGGGTTGCATTGACGTTTTCCTTGCCGGTCGAGGTTTTGATAAAATCCGCCCCCGCCATCATGCAGGTTAAACTGGCGCGCGCAACATTTCGCAAACTGCCCAGCTCGCCAGTGGCCAGTATGGCTTTGACGTGCGCATCCCCGCAGGCCGCGCGAAATTCACACATTTCGTCATAAAGCGCCTGCCAGTTACCGGTTAATGCGTGGCGTCTGGAAATGACGATATCAATCTCGGATGCGCCTGCTTTTACGCTTTCCCTTATTTCTTGGAGGCGCAAATGAAACGGGGTGAGTCCGGCGGGAAACCCTGTTGAAACAGCTGCAACCGGCAGATTGGACCCTTCTAGCGCTTTGACAGCGGTGCCGACCATATCATGGTAAACGCAAATCGCGCCGGTGGTGATCTGCTCGATGCCCAAAGCATCTAATATATCCCTGCGAACCGGGTTTAGCGCCTTGGCACATAACCGGCGCACACGGTTGGCGGTATCGTCACCAGACAAGGTTGTCAGATCGATACAGCTTATTGCCTTTAACATCCACCCGGCCTGATATTCCTTTTTAACGGAACGGCGTCCGGGCAACGAATTTGTCCGCCGCTCGATGGCCGAGGTATTGGCCTGCGCAGCCTTCACCCACTCCAGATCAAACGCCATGATTTCATTTCGCGGTGCATGCAGTTTGGGTAGGTTTTTAATCTCAGTAGACGTGCTAACCGGCTGTGTTTTGATGATCACAGATAAAGCTCCTTTTGGCCCAACATCTACATTGGGTTTCAATAGGCATTATTCGCAAATTCCATCAAATGGCAAGGCGCTATAAGTTTAGGAAATACTGGTCATGCTTGTGCCAATACTCTTGCAAATCGCGGGCTTTTGTACCAAAGCCGCCAACAGCAGACATCCCGAACAGATCCGCCGATACCAAAGCCGCCAAACGGTATGCCTGTGTAGATCGGTCACATGCCGGGCTAGCACGGTTAAAGGTTTCTTCAATTGCATTGCCTGCGGCCACCAAAGCAAAACAAATCTGTAGCCCTTCGACATCATCCCATCCGCGCACCAAATCGCGCGTCACAGACCTCCATCCATTATCACTCTCGAATAAAGCCGCGATAACGTATTGGGCCATCTCATCTAATTGTTCAATTGTCATGTCATACAATGCAATACTCAAATTCAACTAAAGACACATTAACC
>DOHJ01000009.1 GCA_003535335.1 Paracoccaceae bacterium
CATCCCAGGCCATATTGTGCAAAAGATTCATTCCTGCTCCTGTCACGAAAATATCCGGTTTATGTTTTGGGATATTATAACACGTTAACACCTACTGTATCAGATTTCTCCGCGTTAGCCTGAAAACTGAACCGGAAAACCGGGCATTTTAGCAGTTTGATGCGGCCGATTTGACCCAGCTACGTTGCATCGACGCCCGACTGGATGAAGCGATTTCCAACAATGACACCAGTGCTTATGTAGATGGAAATTAGGCCTTTCATTTTTACATTTATCACCGCGCGCAATCGCCGGTGATCTTGCTGCGGGTCGAGCCGCTCTGGCTGCAATACGCGCCAAGCATGCGTTTGGTCTGCACCTTGTTCGGGGCCAGCCGAATTGCGCATGATTAACACTGCATGGCGCTGGATGCTTTGGCCTGCGGTGATCGTGATAATTTTAGCGCGGCGATTGCGGCCGACATCAGGCAAGGGATGGATTTTATTGCAGGGGCCATTCATACGGACGAAAATAGTTGAAATAAACGGGGCATTTAAATGACTGAACCAGCAAGCGTTTGCGCCTTATGTGGCAGCCAATCAGATTTATCTGCCACACCGGTTCCGCCGCAAGATCAGGTAAATATCAGCCTTTGCAGCACTTGCCAGTCGGGTGTTGTCGGCGAAATTAACGACAGCCCGCACTGGAAATGCCTGAATGATACGATCTGGAGTACTGATGCAGCAACTCAGATCACAGCTTATCGATTGCTTTCGCGCTTGAAATCCGAGGTGTGGGCGCGTGATTTACTGGATATTGCCTATCTGGAACCTGAAAATCTGGAATGGGCCAAGGCGGGTTTGATCGACGAGGAGCAGGAGCCTTTGATCATTCACCGTGACGTAAACAGTGTGCAACTTTCTGCTGGCGATACCGTTACATTGATCAAGGATTTAAATGTAAAAGGGGCGGGTTTTACCGCCAAACGCGGCACGGCTGTACGAAATATTTCACTGGTTCAGGATAACGAAGCCCATATCGAGGGGCGGGTTAACGGCCAGCAGATTGTCATTTTGACTGAATTTGTAAAGAAATCATCGGCTCAAGGCTGATAACCCGTCAATTTTTCGGCCGGTTCCTGCCTTTACAGATCCAGCCAGATTGTAACCGGACCATCATTTAACAAACGTACCGCCATGTCTGCACCGAATTGACCCTTGGCGGTGGGGATGGCGTGATTGTTTAGGGCTGCGGTGAAATATTCATATAATTCACGCCCCAGATCAGGGCTGGCCGCAGTTGAAAACCCGGGCCGGTTGCCGCGGCTGGTGTCGGCGGCCAGGGTGAACTGGCTGACCACCAGCGCAGCGCCGCCTGTATCAAGCAAAGAGCGGTTCATTTTGCCCGCGTCATCGGTGAAAATCCTTAGTTTGCTGATTTTGGCGGCCAGTGCGTCGGCCTTTGCCCTGCTGTCGCCTTGCATGGCGCAAACAAGGATCAACAACCCTGCGCCAATTTCGCCAACCACACTGTTTTCAACCGTGACCGAGGCCTCTGTAACGCGCTGGATCAATGCTCTCATGCGGGTCTCCTTTACTGACTTGTTGCAACCAGATAGCCGATTATGCCGGCAACAATTGCAAGGCCGGTTGCTGCGAATGTAATTTTCCAGATCGAATAAGGGCGCTGACCCTGCACGCGACCGGTGCGGCCATTAATCACAAAGCGGTAGGTTTTTCCGCGGTATTTATAGGCCGCCAGCCAGACTGGAAGCAGGATGTGTTTAAAGGTGACATCACTGATTTCGGTGTCGATATTGCTGATCCTTTGCCGGTCCCCGCCGATATCAAATTTCACATCGCGTTCGATCATTCGCTCCATCGCAATGCGGGCCTCTGAATACCCGTTGGCCAGCTCGACAGTGTAGCCTTCGGCCCTGAAACCGGCAAGATATTCGGGGCGATAAGGTTCAAGCTGGCTTAAATCCCAAGGTCCGAGCGCATCGGTAAAGCGTTTGGGCAGGCTGGTCGAGGCCAGCACCAGAACATCGTCAAAGAAACGCGCCACACGGCCGTTGACCGGGTGCCAGCGGGTTTTTTGCACCCGTTGCCGAACCGATTTTCCATTGCGCTGGACGTTGCGGGTTATGTAGTAAACCGTGCCGCGCTGGCCCGAATACCGGCTTTTGGTATCGGCATCATAGGTCCAGTAAGGCACGTAAATCCCCTGAATTTTGCGCCCCTTTCGGGCGTATTGTTTAACCCCGTTCGGGGCAAACCACAAATTTCCCAGCCAATCCCCCAAGTCGGCACGCGCGTCGCGCTCATCCATGGCAAAGGGCAGCAGGGCCTTTGGTTTGATCTGGCGCAGAGTTCCGGTATCTGTGACAACTGGGGTGGCGCAAAACGGGCATTGGGCCGCGTGGATTGCCGCGTCAAATTCAAATTTAGCGGCGCAGTTGGGGCATTGAACCACACGGGTTTCTATGGTTTCTGCCGCCGGTAGCCGGGCGTTTAAGGCAGCCTGAAAATCCAGTTCGCGGATGGCTGTAAGGTGATGGGAGCCATCGCCTTCGATCATGGATTCATGACCGCAATGATCACAAACCAGCTGGCCTTGCCCGGGCGCATAGCGGTAATCCGCGCCGCATTGCTCGCAGGGGAAACGGTGCTCCTCTGTTTTTATTTGCGGGTCTGTTTTGGGCTGTTGTGCCATAGATTCTATGCCTCCGGCGGGGATATTTATGGAACAATAATGGGGCTATCTGCCGGGCGGAGGAGGGGGCATGACGGTGAACAGCTGGGCCAGTTCGTTAATTTCGTCGGCGATTTTCCAGCCGTCCTGACCCACGGACCAGACGTAAGTATTACGGTTTAATGATCCGTCCATCAGCATGCGGCCTATAGCGGCGCGTGAATATGGGCCTTTGGTTTTATCGCCATCCGCCACATGCCAGACTTTTTCAACAACGGGCGGTGGTGGCGGGGCTGTGGCCGCTGTCGGTTGGGCAACCGCGCCCCACGGCCCCATTTGATTTTGCATATTTTGCGCCACAGACATGCCAACCCCCATGCCCATTCCCATGCCTAACCCTGCGCCCATACCACCGCCATTCGGGTTGCGGGCAGCGGATGTCATGGCTTCGGCTGCGGAATACTGGGTGAATTTCCCCAGATCACCGGCCAGCCCCATCGACGTGCGTTTATCCAGCGCTTCTTCGACTGCGGACGGTAGCGAGATGTTTTCAATGTATAATTCGGGCATTATCAGCCCGTAAGATTCAAGCGTTTCAGCAATTTGGGCCACGATAAGTTTGCCCAGATCGGCCGTATTAGCAGCCATATCCAGCACCGGAATGCCCGATGATGCAATCACGCGGGAAAAATCCTGTACGATGATGTTGCGGATCTGGTAACTGATTTCGTCCATGGTAAATTCACCATCCGTGCCAACGATTTCGGTCAGAAAACGGGCCGGATCGGAAACCTTAATTGTGTAGGTGCCATAGGCGCGAATGCGAACCGGGCCAAATTCAGGATCACGGCAGATAATCGGGTTTTTCGTACCCCATTTCAGATTGTTGAAACGGGTGGTGTTGACGTAATAAATTTCGCTTTTGAAAGGTGATTTAAAGCCGTGATCCCAATGTTGCAGCGTGGTCAGAACCGGCATGTTGTTGGTTTCAAGCATGTACAGGCCGGGGCTGAACACATCTGCCAGCTGACCTTCGTGTACAAATACGGCCGATTGCCCTTCGCGCACCGTTAGTTTTGCACCGTATTTGATTTCATGCGCTTCGCGTTCAAAGCGCCAAACCATGGTGTCGCGGCTGTCATCAACCCATTGGATCACGTCAATAAATTCGCCAGTTAGAAAATCAAGAATACCCATGGGTTTTCCTTTCAATACGCAGTGTTATGTTGTGCCACCCATTAATTCGGCGGCGATTTTTTTGGCAATTGGCCGGGCTTGTCGGGCTGTCATGCCGGTTTTTAGGCGGCGATCATACAGCATTTGCAACAGCAGACCATCGTGGTGGGTCAGCAGGCCGAATTCTTCGTCATCGTTAAAAATTGAAGGTCGCGCCGCAGCGCTGTCATTGGCCAGCCCCATGCCTTGGGCCAGTTCCTCGTGAATGCACGACAAACGCAGCAAATCGGGGTGTTCGCCACGAATGACCGCTACGGCTTTGGCATAGGTGTAACTGTTGGCATTGTCGGAATAGGCAAAAACCAGACACAGGGTCGAGCGGTCAAGATTGGTAACCGTGCGTTCGGATACGGTGCTGATGCCCGGTGCCAATTCGTTAAGGCGTGGGCCAATGGCAAGGCGCTCGTCCTCGTTCAGGATCAGCACGTGATAATTTGGCGCATGATCCGTGAGGCTGATTGGCACAGCGGTTAGACGCGACAGGCGTTTCACATAGGCGGCAATATTGGCGCGGTCTTTTTTGCGTTGGGCCAGAGGGATGGACGGCCCGAACTCGATTTTCATTCTGATCGGCTGTTCCCAGCGGCGCAGACGGCTTTCGGTTTCATGGGCCACCAGTGATCTGCCATTTGAGGTGTATTCATCAAACATGGCAATCCGGATGAAATTATCAACCAGATTTCGTTGGTTGAAAGGCACGTCCGGCCCGCCGCCATCCACCCGCAACAGGCCCTGCACCTTTAAATCGGCTTGTAGTTTTGACAGATGCGTCGACATTTGGCGGCTGACCTCGGTTTGCGGCTTGACGGATGGTTTTTTCGGCTGTGTTGGGCGTGGCACAGGTGGCGGCGTAGAGCTTGGTGGTACGACTTCGCATCCGGCCAACCCGATCAGGCTGGCCGATAATAATGCTGCAAATAGTTTGCGTCGTTGTGCCATTAAATATGCCGATCCGGTTTTTAAGTGTTTGAAATTGCCCCACCGGCAGTATCGCCTGCTTTGTCGCCGCGCGCCTTTGCAGATGCAAGCGTGGTTTTCAATTCGGCCTCCATTTGTTTCAATTCCTCTTCGGCTCTGGCGCGGTTTGCTTTGCCCTCGTCGGCAATTTGCAAGCTTTCCTGAATGGTTGCAATCAGCTCTGCGTTGGCTTCTTTTATCGCGTTGATATCAAACACACCGCGCTCTATTTCCTGGCGCACCACTTTATTGGCATGGCGCAGGTTTTTGGCGTTGGCCGTCAGCAATTCATTGGTCAGGTCATTGGCTTCGCGCACCGCTCCGGCGGCTTCGACCGAGCGCTGGATCGTTACCGCCTGTGCCAGTTGGGTTTCCCAAAGCGGAACAGTATTCACAAGGGTCGAGTTGATTTTTGCCACCAGTGATTTATCATTTTCCTGCACCAGACGGATTGAAGGCAGCGATTGCATTGTGACTTGGCGTGTCAATTTCAAATCATGCACGCGGCGCTCCAGATCATCACGCGCGGCGCGCATGTCGCGTAGTTCCTGAGCTAAAATCACCTGTTTGTTTTCAGGCGCTTTTTCGACTTTCTTGGCTTTGGCCGGAATGGTTTTGTCATCCAGAACCTTTAGCTTTTCCTCACCAGCCGCAATATAAAGCGCCAGTTCGTCGTAAAAATCCAGCGTCTTTTCATAGAGTTTATCCAGAGATTTGATGTCTTTTAACAACTTGTGCTCATGACCCAGCAAATTATCGGTGACATTGTCCAGCTGGTCTTGAACCGTTTCAAAACGGGCCAGAAATTTGGCAAACGGGGCCGAGCGGCCCAGCAGCTTTTCCCACCAGGAACGCTTGCGCCGCACATCCAGCTCTGAAACCGAAAATCCGCGGATCGTGGTGACCATATCGCGCAGACTATCACCCGCCGGCCCAACGTCTTTGTTGCGCACATCCACCAACATGGCTTGGGAAATCTCGCGCAGCTCTTCTTGGGCACCCGATCCGAAACCGATAATTGAATTGGTGTCGTTCATGTCAATTTCTGCCATGCGTTTTTTTATCGCGGTGGCAACCGGTTTGCTGGCTTCTTTTAGCGGCACAATTTCGCCGACCGGCTCTGCCAACACAACCGCGGTTACTTCTTCGACCAGAGCAAGGGTCTGTTCGGCCTTTTGGCGGGTTTCTTCGGTCATGGTTATTATTCTCCTAAACTTAAGGGGGCTACTTGCCCAAATGTACACTATCGCGCTGCAAGCGTTCACGCAGCACTTCGATTTCAACGTCCAGATCACTGCGGTCATCCAGCAGCAGCTTTTCGGTTTTGGCGGCAAAGTTAAATTCCAGATCGGCCAGCAGCCCGACGTAATCCTCGCGCACCTTTTGGTCGCGGGTCTGGCTGTAAAGATCGACGAATTTCAAGGTGGCATCACGCGCCCCCAGCAAATAAACCCCCAGATATTTACGGGCAGGGTTCAGATCGCGCGGGTCTTCCTCGACCGTGCGCAGCATGTGGCGCACAACATCCAGAAAATGCGCCAGACATTGCTGGATTTCGCGGTCCCGAATGCGGGTCATAGCCGTTGACATCGCTTCCAGATGCTTTTCAGCCTCATCCACCACACGGGCCACGCGCTGGTTCTGGAAGGTGTCAACGCCTTCCATGCCTTTGCTGCGAAACGGGTCCAAGCCAAAGGCAAAGCTGTGCAAAGCAAAGCCCACCCCCCCAAGAATCAGCGGGTTCAGCAGCTCGCCACCATCGGCAAAACCGGCAATAAACAGGCCGGAACCGGTCAGAAACGAGCCAAAAACCTTGCGCGGAATTGCCGGTCTTCGGGCCACACGCCGCGCTGCATAGGCTTTGTGTGCCCGGATGCCGTCGCGGGTCAGCTTGGCGGCAAGCATTAGCACTCCGAACGCCAGTAAATTTAGCGCCAGCCCAAGGGGTTCATTGAAAAAGGCGCGAAAGATCAAAGGGATGGGCACAATATAAAGCAGGGTTGAACCCCAGCCCGCCGAAAGTTTGATGTTGGGCCTTGCCGTTTCAACTCTGCGGGTTTTGCGTTTGTCGATGTTGGTTTTCTGACTGGATTTAGGTTTGGTTTCTGGGCGGGTCTTCGTGTCGGATTTCCAACTTTGTAATTCACTTAGCTTATTACTAACACCCTTGCCAATCTGTTTACCCAGATCCTTGCTGAAATCGCTTTTCAACCCTTTGACAAGTTGCTTTCCCAAGCTTTTACCAAGCTTTTTACCCAGCTTGCGGCTGTATTTCCCACCAAAATATTTTGACATCACGCGCCCCCGGTTACCGAAACATAAATGATCAGCACAAGCAGCAGGGTAAAGGCCAGTTTCTGGAGTCCGGTTCCAGGCATTATTCACTCCGT
>DOHJ01000004.1:0-5340 GCA_003535335.1 Paracoccaceae bacterium
CCTCGGCAATTGAAAACAGCGTGTCGCCTTCTTTGGTGGTATATTTCGTGTCACAGGCTGCAAATGCGGCTGCGGGCAGCACAGCCAGCACAGCGGCAATTATTCTTGTCAGAAACTTCATCTCACCCTCCCCAAGGTAATACCGGATGACCTAAAAATCGGACCAGATACGGGTCATGTGCACGTCAATAATTTTCTGGTATTGCCCGGTTTCCTTGATTTTCTTCAAGCCCGCGTTGATTGTTGCAATCAGCTCTTTTCCACGCGGATGGGTTTTATGAACCAGCACATGCAAACCTTCGATTGACAGCGGCCGGGTGTCGATGATTTTCACCACATCCTTCATGTTCAATTCCTTGATCGCCGCGCGACCGGTGAATTCATTAATCACAACCGCATCAACTTTGCCTTCGCCCAGCAGCTCGAAGCAGTCATTCACCGAATCCGGTCGTGTCAGGGTGATTTTGCTTTGCGATACCCAGTTACGACCACCTTTATCCAGATCGTGGGTGTAATACCCCGCCGGGCGACACAGGTTCAGCCCGACAATATCGGCGTCAGAATTAAAAGCGATCGGCTTGTTTTTATTCGTGAACAGCAAAATCAACATCTCGAACATCGGCTCGGAGAAATCAAAGTTTTTGCAGCGGTAGACATCCGGGGTAGATTCGCAAGCCGGGCGCAACCAAGGCACCCCGACATCCAGCAGCGCATTCGATAGCAGCGGTTCCAGATGCGCTGAAAAATCGTTAACCCAGTGAAATGCAAAGCCTTCGGCCGGAGCGGCGGTTTTCATCACCTGCTGCATCACATCAATCACCAGACCACCATTGGGCAGCGAGCGGTCCATGAACGGTTTATATTCATCCGCTACCAGAATGCTGATTTTCTTGCGGCTGGCCGCTGTACCCGGCGCCACCACCACAGGTGCCGCAGTGGCCGCCGCCGCAGTCACATCCGTGCCGCCCGTCAGGCCCGTTGGCAAACCGTTAATGCAGGTCAGTCTTAATTTCATCCCGACCCGAATTGACGCCGGATTTTTGCCGATTGCCTTCAGGTTATTTTGATGAATTGCCGTCCACATTCCGGCATTTTTATAATGCTGATCGGCAATAAGCGACAGGCTATCGCCCCGTTTGACCTTGTAAACCCCACCACAGGTTTCTGCCTGAGCCGCACCTTGTGACAGCCCGGCCGCAACCGCAGCGACTGTAAGTAATTTTTTCAGCATAGAATCTCCCCCACATATAGGGCCAAACAATTGCCTATCTTGTGTTTTACGTCAACAGCACAACTATAATTAGTTCGGGAGACTAGACTTTCTTGTTCTCGCAAGCCTGAATTCGGGCAAATATACGCAACGCGTGAGACTTGTCGACCGCGCAAACCGGCATGCTGGCTTCATATGCCGCCCGAATGACGGCACCGATTTCCGGCCGCAAAACCACAATCTGCTTTTCAGGCAACACCGCCAAAGGCGAGCATTTGGAAAACGCCGCATCCGACCAGCGTAATATGGCCTGCACCGATTGCCCCAAAGCCAAGGTTTCGGCCGGCATTTGCGCCAATTTTCCCTTCATACGCAAAAAGACAAAACAGGCTTGGATGCCACCAGCGTCATCAAACCGAAAGCTCCGGTACTGGCTGGCATCTGCGAGCTGCAACTTTAACACCAGCGCATCCAGATTGGGGATCATTTCACCTAATTTGGGTACATCCAGCAGTTCCTGCCAATCCTTGAAAAAGAAAAACATCAGATTGGCACCCAGTTCGGCATCGGTTTCAGCCATATTATGCCCGGCCAGCGTGACCACTGCCTCGATTGCGCCCTTGATCACGGTCAGGGTTTCATCCGCCACCCCGAAAACCACCGGCACAATTGGCCGCCCCCAACGCGCAAACGCATATCCGCCATCCGGCGCAGTAAAATGCATCTCGATTTCAGCAGCTGTCATCATATTATTGTTCCTAAAATATCCTCGCCGAAGGCATAAAATCTCTTCGGCTCCAGCTCAATCAAACAAATCACCGTCAGATTTGGGCGCAGCCATGCCCAAATGCGTCCAGGCCTTGGCCGCCAACATCCGCCCACGCGGTGTGCGCTGAATTAATCCCTGTTGCAACAAAAACGGCTCGATCACCTCTTCCAGTGAATCACGACTTTCCGAAAGTGCCGCACACATGGTTTCAATCCCCACAGGACCACCCGCATAATTTTCCGCAATCAGGCGTAAATAACGCCGGTCTGCCCCATCCAGCCCCAAATGATCCACCCCAAGACGGGTCAGCGCATTATCGGCCAGCTTTTGCGTCACCTGACCACCACCTTCAACCACCGCAAAATCCACCACCCGGCGCAACAGCCGGCCGGCAATCCGCGGCGTGCCACGGGCGCGTTTGGCAATTTCGTGCGCGCCGGCGTCTTCAAAACTCACCCCCAGCAAACGCGCGCCGCGCACAACAATTTCGTGCAGCTCGCTGACCGTATAAAATTGCAAACGAACCGGAATACCGAACCGGTCACGCAGCGGGGTCGTCAGCAGGCCCATCCGCGTGGTTGCCCCGACCAAGGTGAAAGGTTGCAATTCAATCCGCACGGTGCGCGCCGCCGGTCCCTCGCCGATCACCAGATCCAGCTCGAAATCCTCGAGCGCCGGATAAAGCACCTCTTCCACCACTGGATTAAGCCGGTGAATTTCGTCAATAAACAGCACATCACCGCGTTCCAGATTGGTCAGGATCGCGGCCAGATCACCGGCCTTGGCCAGCACCGGACCCGAGGTCATGCGAAAATTCACGCCCAATTCGCGCGCCATAATCTGGGCCAGCGTGGTTTTGCCCAAACCGGGCGGGCCATGAAACAAAACATGATCCATCACATCGCGGCGTATCTTGGCGCTTTCGATGAAAATCCGCAGATTAGCACGCGCCTCGGCCTGACCGATGAATTCATCCAGAACCTGCGGTCGCAAGGCGCGGTCCTGATCTTCGGGGCGCGGTTCCGGGCGCAAGATGGGGTCCGGTTCGGTCATAATTTAACCCTTTGGTGCCAACGATTTCAACGCGGCACGGATCAGGCTTGCTGTATCGGCCTCGGGCATTTCACTGGCCGCCCTTGCAACCGCACCGGCCGCATCTGACGGACCGTAACCCAGATTGGCCAGTGCGGACAAGGCCTCGGATTGCGCCGCAGCCGTGCTGGGGGCTGGCGAAACCACGGCGGGCGTTTCAATCATTTCAACCACAGATTCGGCGACAACTTCGCCCTGCGCGGCAACCAAGGTATCACCCATCGCCATCACTGCAGGCGCTTTGTCTTTCAGCTCCAGCACCACGCGCTGTGCGGTTTTGGGCCCCACGCCTTTGGCCACCTTGACCGCATTCACATCACCCAGCGCAATCGCACGGCTGACACCTTCGGTCCCCAGCGCGCTTAAAATCGCCATGGATGCCTTGGCCCCAATGCCCTGAACGCTCATCAACAGCCGGTGCCATTCCTTTTCCAGCAATGTGGTAAAACCAAACAACTGCAAATTATCCTCGCGCACCAAAAGCTCGGTAAACAAGGCAACCGGTTGCCCCGCGGCGGGCATCATGGCCATGGTCCGCTCCGACAGGTAAACAATGTAACCAACCCCGCGCACATCAATCAAAACGTGATCTGCCGCGCGGTAATCCAGCCGGCCCGAGAGTTTGCCAATCATGCGCTCATCCTTTTCGCTTCGGCCTTTTTCAAGGCAGCATCGTAGTGACCCGTCGATTGCAAGTGATGGGCGTGACAAATCGCAATCGCCAATGCGTCCGCCGCATCCGGACCGGCCAAATTCGCCCCGGGCAATTGCAAACGCACCATATGGGCCACCTGATTTTTATCCGCATGGCCTACCCCGACAACGGTTTTTTTCACCTTGTTGGGGGCATATTCCCCGACGCTTAAACCGGCTTGGGCCGGAACCAGCATGGCAATGCCGCGGGCTTGGCCCAGTTTCAGGGTGCCTGCCCCGTCTTTATTTACGAATGTTTGCTCAACCGCTGCCGCATCAGGGCCGAACCGCGCCATAATTTCACTAAGCTGGACATGCAGCGACAACAGACGCGCCGCCAAATCCGCGCCGACCGAACAACACACCCCGTTGCCAACATGGGCAAGCCGCGCACCGTCAACATCAATCACACCCCAGCCAAGGTTTCTTAGCCCCGGATCAATCCCGATTACACGCATTGTTGCTCCCTCTCGCACCGGCTTTTATTGCCTTTCAGACAAGAGTAGCACGAAAGGCGAACATTTGCCAAATGGAAAACCAGACCGAGGATGAAATACACGGATTTCCCATTTTGGTGGAAATGGGATTTTGCCGGATAAAAGGAAATTAAACCTGTAATTTTAGATAATTTTCATCATTATAGCAAAGGTTTAACGAAATTAAGCCAATGCTTAAAATACACATCATATCTGCAATACCTTTGTCTTGATTGAAATTCATCCCTACCCTAGTAACCTTTTGGAACTGCACAGAACAAATCGCCACATCATCAAAAGGAAGGCTATCATGACAACAAATAAAACCATCCGCATAGATCTCAATGCTGCACGCGATTACGATTTTGGCTTTGCCCAGAATGTGATCGGCATTATTCTCAAACTTGGCTATATTGGCACAACCATCTCCGGCTGGAATATGGCCCGAAAAACGCGCGATGTCTTGTCAAAGCTGTCGGATCACACTTTGAATGATATTGGGATTTGCCGTGCCGATATTGCAGCGATATCGTTTCGGTGATTTATCCCGATATCCAAGCCAAAGAAATTCGTAACGATCCTGAATCAAAATCCGCCCCGAAAGCAGGCGGATTTCACTATATTTTGCACCATTATGGCACGCGTTTCGACTTATGCTTGAAACGCTGTAAACCAAAATTATTTTAGCAGCCGGTTAACTTCTGTCGCAATAAACACAGTTAGCGGATCTGGTGCCATCACATAGGCCCCTGCCTGCTCGACAGCTGTTCCAGAGCGAAACTGTTCAACCCGCTCACCATATGCTGCCTGACCCAAATAGATCAGCAAAAACGCCTTGAAGCCGATAAACGCAACAATTAACAGCGCAATACCCTTCAAGGGAAGCCGGGGACCGCGACGACGCGCCCGTGCAACGATAAGACCGTCGTGATTTACCGAATGGACAATACCATTAGCCATCTTACGATGCTTCTTATTCAAACGGTGCACCCGTTTGTTAAAACTTTTCATATAAATATCAGCCATGGAAGCCTCTAACTATTGGCCCCCACCAATACTGACAATTTCGCGCCCAAATATGGCGGAACTATGGCAACTAG
>DOHJ01000004.1:5717-7885 GCA_003535335.1 Paracoccaceae bacterium
ACATCCCTTTTAACCAGATTGAACCCGGATCGTGCATAAACCTCAATTACCTCGTCTGCCTGATCGTTTAAAATGCCGGATAAAATTGCGTAACCGCCTTTGGTAACCGAATCAGCCATATCCGGGGCCAAACCGATCAACGGGCCTTTCAAAATATTGGCAAAGACCAAATCAAACGGTGCGGCCCCATTCAATTCGGGCGCATCAAAGCCCGCCGCCTCAACGCAAATCACCCGGCCTTGCAGATCATTAGACATCACATTGGCCCGCGCCACATCAACCGCCTGCGCGTCAATATCACTGGCCAGCACCGGATTTGGCCAGATCCGCGCCGCAGCCATGGCCAGCACAGCCGTGCCGCAGCCAATGTCAGCCACGCGTTGCCCGACAAATCCGGCCCCGGCCAACGCATCAAGTGCGCGCAAACATCCTAACGTCGTGCCATGATGCCCGGTGCCAAAGGCCATCGCCGCCTCGATCAACAAAGCAACCGACCCCGCAGGCACCTGATCCGCGTCATGACTGCCATAAACAAAGAACCGGCCGGCCTGCACCGGCGCCAATTCACGTTTCACATGCGCCACCCAATCGGTTTCGGGCAACTCCGAGACCACAAACGGCTTTGCCGCAAACATCGCCGCCAACAATGCAAGACCGGTTTCATCCGGCGCTTGGGTAAAATAGCCGCCAACCTCCCACAAACCAGAGCCATCCTCGACTTCAAAAACCCCGACACCCGTCGGCTCCGGCGTCAATCGTTCCAACGCCTCGCCCAGCGCTTGGGCCGGGTTTTGTCCGCTCAGGGTGGTCAGGGCTGTAAATGTCGGCATTTTGCTCTCCGTTTCCAATTCCAAAGCGGCTTAGGCCCCCACGCCGATAGGGTCAAGCGATGCTCATTATTGTTCTATAAATATCCGCGCCGCAGGCATAGAATCTCTTATTCAGACCTTAACGCAATCGGGCAACTCACCCCCGTGCCACCAATCCCGCAATAGCCGGCCGGATTTTTCGCCAGATATTGCTGATGATATTCTTCGGCGTAATAAAACTCCGGTGCAGGCATAATCTCGGTGGTAATATCGCCGTACCCGGCCACGACCAAACTTGGCGCAAACCGCGCACGGCTTGCCAATGCCGCTGCCTGCTGATCTTGGTCAAACGTATAAATACCCGATCGGTACTGCGTGCCCCGATCATTGCCCTGACGCATCCCCTGGGTTGGATCATGCCCTTGCCAGAACTGGCGCAACAATTCTTCATAGCTGACCTCGGCAGGATCAAAAATCAGTCGGACGACCTCGTTATGGCCGCTTTTGCCGCTGCAAACCTCTTCATAGCTAGGGTTTGGCGTAAAACCGCCAGTATAGCCGACCATGCTTAGCCAAACACCTTTGATTTGCCAAAAAATCCGCTCCACCCCCCAAAAACAACCCATGCCGAACATGGCTTGCTGCAGACCTGCAGGCACGGCCGATTTCAGTGGTCGATGGCTGATAAAGTGCCGCTCTGGCGTGGCAATTTCTTGCGGGCGGCCCGGTGGCGCATTCTTTGTTCCAGACATTTCCTACTCCCGCATATTGCCAACCCTCTTACACTTAAGAGCAAAGCCGTAGCATTGCTAGCCTGTCAGTTTCGAAAATGTATCAGTGGCCAAAACCTCCGAAGCAAAATGCCTTGCCCGTTCAGGATTGCGGAAATCCCCGATAATACCGCCGGAAAGTTCGACAATGCAGGCGCCGCCGCCATCAGCCCTGCGGCATCAGTTTGCAGGCTTTGGCGCTGCCCTTGATCCAGCTGCCCGTTGGCGCGCATATATCCGGCACACCGCATCGAGCATTGAAACAGCGCCAGCGGCATATTTTGCAAAGCGGCTTCACTGCGTTTGGCATATTCAATCATTTCTTCCAGCCAATTACCGGTTTTGATCGCACGGCCTAAAATCACCGCGTCAAACTGTTTGGGGTCGGGCGCATCTTGCACCGGTGTCAGATACACGCCAAAACCTGCTTCCCGTGCGACTTGGGCCATTAACTCTGTAGTCTCTCCGGTAGAACCCATCATCGAAGCGTAAACCAGCAACGGTTCCGGTAGCCGCGACAGCCACAGCCCCATAGCCTAAAAATCGGCGGCGGCTGGTTTTTTGCTGTTTTGATTTGCCCATTTTGACG
>DOHJ01000177.1:0-1625 GCA_003535335.1 Paracoccaceae bacterium
CAATGAAATCCCCACAGTGCTGGGTAATCTGGTCCATGGTATTTCATTCGAGCGTCTGACGCTTTATTCCACCCATGTGAAAACCGGTGCCAAACGCGGCCTTCCGGTAGCTGCTGAATAAAGTATACGCCCCGTCATTATGGCGGGGCATATTTTATGGTTAATCATCTAAAAACAAGCATCGGACAATATTCCGATAAAGGGCGCAAGGAAATCAATCAAGATTTCTTTGGCGCCCTGTTACCTGTCCAGCCAGCGCTTGAGCTGAAGGGTATATCGGTGGTTCTGACTGACGGGATAAGTTCCAGCAACGTTAGCCAGATTGCAGCCGAATCCACCGTTAAAAGTTTTCTGACTGATTACTACTGTACCTCCGACACCTGGACGGTAAAAACCTCGGCTTCGCGGGTCATTCAGGCCACCAATTCGTGGCTGCATTCGGCGACCAAGCGCAGCATTGATGCCTATGACATGAACAGGGGTTATGTTTGCACCCTGAGTGCCATGGTTTTCAAAGCGCGTACTGCGCATTTATTCCATGTTGGTGACAGCCGGATTTACCGTTTGGAAGGTGGCAGTTTGGAGCAACTGACGAATGATCACCGCAATGTTGTTTCCTCGGTTGAAAGTTACCTGTCGCGCGCCATTGGCATGGCCGATACCGTTAATATTGATTACCGCACCGCGGCGCTGAATGTCGGGGATATTTTCATCATGGCCACTGACGGGGTTTATGAACATACCAACGCCAAGCATATCAGCCAGATGATTGCTGCACATCAGGATGATCTGGATATGGCTGCCCAAATGATTGTCAGGAATGCCTACGAAAATGGTAGTGCCGACAATCTGACGATCCAGATTATTCGAATAGATAGTTTGCCCGATACAGAGGCAAACGATGTGATTGCCCAATCCAAAACCTTACCCGCACCGCCACTATTGGATGCCCAGCAGGAATTTGAAGGCTACAAGGTACTGCGCCCGCTGCATTCCAACCACCGCAGCCATATTTACTTGGTGCAGGATATTGAAAGCGGTGAAAAATATGCCTTGAAAATTCCGTCAATAGATCTGCGCGAACAACCGGGTTATTTGCGTCAATTCATGATGGAAGACTGGGTCATGCGGCGAATAAAAAATGCCCATGTTCTAAAGGCGGCACCACAAACTCGAAAACGTAAATTCGCCTATATTGTGATGGAATACATCCAAGGTCAAACCTTGGCCCAGTGGATGATTGACAATCCAAAATGTGATCTGAAAACCATGCGCGAGATCATAGATCAAGTCAGCAGGGGTTTGCGCGCTTTTCATCGCAAGGAAATGTTGCATCAGGATTTGCGGCCCCAAAACATTATGCTCGACGAGGATGGCACAGTGAAGCTTATCGACTTTGGTTCAACCCGTGTCGCGGGTGTTCTGGAGGCGAGTCCAGATTTGCAAAGCAATGATATTTTGGGAACATTGCAATATACAGCGCCTGAATATTTTACGGGTGAAACAGGCAGTAAGAGATCTGATTATTTTTCTTTGGCAGTGATTGCTTACCAAATGCTGACATCTAAATTGCCCTATGGCACCCAGGTTTCCAAAATACGAAACAAGGCGCAGCTGAAAAAACT
>DOHJ01000177.1:1962-4076 GCA_003535335.1 Paracoccaceae bacterium
AACTACAAAAGTGCCGCGGACGAAAATGGGGAAATCCCGCACTGGATAGACGCGGCGTTAAAAAAATCCCTGCATCCAGAGCGGAAGCACCGATATGAAACTTTGTCAGAATTTACGGCGGACCTGCGCCGTCCGAACAAGCAGTTTTCAACCAATAAAACCACTCCGCTTGCCGAACGAAATCCGGTTGCGTTCTGGCAAGGCATTTGCGCAGCACTGGTTATAGTAGTGATCATTTTACTGGCAATGTAGTGTTGCATTTTTTGCACCACTTATCTGAGTTCTTAGCAACAGACATCAACACCCATGGCTTGTAGAAAGAAATTAACAAAATCGGTCATCGAATCAACCGTCTACAATCCCAACGATTCATGGTTCAGGAACAGCTTAGCCGTAACTTTAGCGAAAGTGCCCAAGACATGAAAATTTTAAACAAATGCCCTCTTCAGAAATGAGTCTGGCCCAGCATATTCGCACTTTGGGTCGAGGGCCATCGTTTGCCCGCAACCTTACACGGCAAGAGGCCGCCGAGGCTATGGCTGAAATTCTTTCCGGCCGCGCTGCACCGGAAGCTACCGGCGCTTTGTTGATGCTGATGCGATATCACGGTGAAAATGCAGCCGAGATTGCCGGATTTGTTGATGCTTTTTCTGACAGTTTGTCTCATTGGCAAACCGTTGATGTAGGGCTGGATTGGCCAACTTATGCGGCCGGTCGCAGTCGTGGTTTGCCGTGGTTTTTATTGTCTGCCAAACTGGTTGCCATGGCGGGGGTGCCTGTGCTGTTGCACGGCTGGAATTCGCACCAAAATCCGGTCGCTTCGGTCACCGAGGCGCTGCAAAATCTGAATATCAAGCAGGTAAAAACGCCGGACGAGGCACAGCAACAACTTGTTCAAACCGGCATCGCCTATCTGCCGTTGGCCGATCTTTCCCCAAAGGCGCTTGAACTATTACAGCTCCGCGATGTTTTGGGTTTGCGTTCCGCGATAAATACAACCCTGCGGATGTTAAACCCGTGTTTGGCCAGCGCATCTGTGCAAGGTGTTTTCCATCCATCCTATCGTTTGCTTCAAGCTGATACCGGATGCCTTTTGGGGCAAAAAAACCTGTCGGTTATCAAAGGCGGAGGTGGCGAATTTGAGCGAATTCCGGGTAAACCTTTGCCAGTTTTCGGCCTGCGGGATCTGACACCATTTGAAGAAACCGCAAGCCCGATTTCAGATGAAACCGGTCGGTTGGCTGACATTTCCTCAGAACCGGAAAACCTGTCAGGTCTTTGGGATGGAAGCTGGTCTAACAGCTATGCCGAAGCTGTGGTGATTGGTACAGCTGCCTTGGCCCTGCACACTGTTGGCTTGGCAGATAGTTTTGCAAAGGCCGAAAGTTTGGCGCAGAGCATCTGGGAAAAGCGCCTGAATAGCGCCCCTAAAAGGAGAATTGCCTGATGAAAGCCTTTCCAATGTTTTTGCGTATGACAGGGCGTCGTGTGGTGATTGTCGGCGGCGGTGAGCAGGCCGCACAAAAATGCCGGCTTATGCTTAAAACCGAAGCGGAAATTGTGATTGCAGCGCATGATATAAATGACGAACTGACCGATCTAGCCGATCAGGGCAGAGTTGTGCACCATGTGGAACCAGTTGATAAATCTCTCTTTGAGAATACAGCATTGGTGTTTGTCGCCAATGGCGACCCTGATCAGGATCTGGTCGCTTATAAAATTGCCAAAGCTGCAGGAGCATTAGTCAATGTAGTGGATCAGCCCGAGTTGTGCGATGCTATCACCCCATCGATTGTGGATCGTGACCCAGTTGTCGTTGCAATCGGCACCGAAGGTACAGCCCCTATTTTGGCTCGTCAAATAAAAACCGATATCGAACAAATATTAGAGCCTAACCTTGGTGATCTGGCTGCTCTTGCCGGTCGGTTGCGCAAATCTGTCGGTCACCGTTTTGATGCTATTCAAAGGCGCAAATTTTGGGGATGGGTTTTTCGCGATGCCCCGCGTCAAACCCACCGAAGTGGTGCGCAACGTGCAGCAAGTAAAATGATTACTGCGGCCATATCAGATGGAAAAATAGAGCCTAACACTAAGCCTATCATCACTTTCGCCGG
>DOHJ01000216.1:0-414 GCA_003535335.1 Paracoccaceae bacterium
CAAGGCGCGCACCGTTTCCTCGATATGATGGAACGATCCGCGTTGGGTGTAGTTGTTGAAACTGTCGGTGCCGCCGCCGATTCCCATTTCGCCCTTGTCCGATTGCGAAATATAGCCGTGCACCGTGTTGGCCATCACCACCACATCAAGGCAGGGTTTGATCGGTTCCGACACCAGCGCTTGCAGGGCCACGGATTCCATCGGCAGGCGGAAACCGGCCATTTCCGCCAGATGCCCCGAATTGCCAGCCACCAGAATTGCCAGCTTTTTGCAGGCAATCGCACCGCGTGTGGTTTGCACGCCAGTAACTTGGCCACCCGTTTGATCAACGCCGGTGACTTCGCATTTCTGGATAATATCCATGCCCATATCCGAGCAGGCCCGCGCATAGGCCCAAGCCACCGCATCATGGCG
>DOHJ01000216.1:769-1068 GCA_003535335.1 Paracoccaceae bacterium
GCCGTGCCGCCGCGTTGCTGCCAGAGCGCGCCCAGAACCGGATAGCGCGGGCCGGAGATGTTGATGATCGGCACCAGTTCTTTGACCCGTGCCGCATTAATGTATTCGGTTTTCACACCCTGAAAGGCGTTGGCCTGTGCCGTGCGTTGAAAGCCGCGGATTTCGTGTTGGGTCTGGGCCAGCATTAGCACACCGCGCGGCGAAAACATGACGTTCATGTTCAGGTCTTGTGACATGGTTTCGTAAAGGCTGCGGGCCTTTTCATAAATAGCCGCTGACGGGTCTTGCAGGTAATTGGA
>DOHJ01000216.1:1431-15609 GCA_003535335.1 Paracoccaceae bacterium
CGCCCGGTGTTGCCGCCGCCCAGCCAGCCTTTCTCAAGGATTGCCACATTGGTAATGCCAAAATTTTTACCCAGATAGTAAGCCGTGGCCAATCCGTGCCCGCCTGCCCCGACGATCACCACATCGTATGCTTTTTTCGGCGCAGGCGTGCGCCATGCCTTGGCCCAGCCGGAGTGATAGCGCAACGCTTCGCGCGCGATTGCAAATGCAGAATACCGTTTCATATATCGAATCCTCCAAGCCGGCGATCAGCCCATTATTTACACCCTGATATAACGCACAATTTCGGCCGCGACCAGCAGCGGCATAATCTGGAGAAATACGACATCTATGCCAATTTGACCGTTACAATTTGTAACATGTTTCTGATGCGATCCCCCCTTTTGCTGTGGCTGGATTCAGGGTAAGTGCAATGTAGCAAGCTAATTTTATAAAGAGATGTCAAATGTGGTTTTGGATTATAGCTAGCCTGATCATTATGGTCGTTGCACTGTTTTTTGTGCTGGCCTTATTGCGGGCAAAAGACAGCGGCCCTGTGGCGGCCGAATTTGATTTGCAGGTTTATCGAGACCAGCTAAAAACCACCGAGCGCGATCTGGAGCGCGGTGTGGTTTCGATTGATGATTCAATTCGCATAAAAACCGAAATATCGCGGCGCATTTTGGCGGCTGACAAGGCGCTTAAAGAGCAAACAGATGCAAAACGGGCTCCGGTGTTGGTAACCTTTGGTGTCATGGCGCTTACAGCGGCAACGCTTTTGGCCAGTTTTTGGGTTTACGGGACCATCGGCGCGCCGGGGTACCCCGATTTACCCCTGCAACTGCGCATCGAACAAGCCCGCGAAATAAAAGCCAACCGCCCCAGGCAAGCACAGGCCGAGGCCCAAACTCCGGCCCAGAACAGGCAGGTTTCGCCAAAGCATCAAGAGCTGGTTGAGCGGCTGCGCGAGTCGGTTGCAAAAAAACCGAATGATCTGAAAGGACAAACATTATTAGCCGGTAACGAGGCCGCGCTAGGAAATTTTACGGCCGCATACCGCGCGCATTCCAAGCTGATCCAGCTAAAAGGCACCAAGGCCAGCGCGAAAGATTATGCCGATTTGGCAAACTTGATGATCATGGCCGCTGGCGGTTTTGTTTCGCCCGAGGCCGAAACGGCCCTGAAGCAATCCCTGCAACGTGATCCACAACACGGCACGGCACTTTATTACACAGGCCTGATGTATGCCCAGAGCGGGCGGCCCGATGTTGCCTTTGGTATCTGGCGCGATTTGTTAAAGACCAGCAAAGCCAGCGATCCTTGGGTCAGGCCAATTCGCAGCCAGATCCAGCAGGCGGCATCCTGGGCGGGAGTGAATTATAAACTGCCCGAATTAGAAGGCGACAGCACACCGGCAGGACCAACGGCCGAGGACATTGCAGCCGCTACGCAAATGAGCGAACAGGACCGGCAAGAAATGGTGCGAAATATGGTGGCGCAACTATCAGGGCGTCTGGCCGATGAAGGTGGTTCGGCGCAAGAATGGGCAAGATTGATCCGCGCGGTCGGTGTGTTGGGAGACAAAGAACGGGCCGGCAAAATCTGGACCGAGGCGCAATCTGTGTTTTCAGGTAAAGAAAATGAGCTGGAAATTCTTCGGGCTGCGGCCCGATCTGCGGGAGTTGCGCAATGATATTTGACGAAATTACAGAGTTCGCCGCAGCGCTTGCGCCAATGCGGGCAATCTGCGGGCTGGATCTGGGTGAAAAAACCATTGGCGTGGCTGTTTCCGACAGTTTCTTAAGCGTGGCAACACCGCTTGAAACTATTCGGCGCAAAAAGTTTGGTTTGGATGCCTCTGCTTTATTGGGAATCATCGAAAACCGCACGATTGGCGGAATTATTTTGGGACTGCCACGAAATATGGACGGAACCGAAGGGCCGCGTTGCCAATCGACCCGTGCATTTGCGCGAAATTTGACCCGCCTGACGGATTTGCCAATCGGATTTTGGGATGAGCGGCTGTCCACTGTGGCGGCCGAGCGGGCGTTACTGGAGGCAGATACGTCGCGAAAACGGCGCAGTGAAGTGATCGATCATGTTGCGGCCGGATATATTTTGCAGGGGGCGCTGGACCGGCTGACGCATATTTGCAATGGATGACGGGGTTTGGGTGCGGGATGAAGTCAGTTCGCCTTGTGTAAAATTATGCGTGATCCATCCCGAGGCCGAGTTGTGCACGGGATGTTTTCGCAGCTTGGACGAAATTGCGCAGTGGTCGAAAATGACGGATGCCAAACGGCAAGAGGTTATGGCAGAGCTGCCGGCCCGAAAACCGTTGATTGTCAGGCGACGTGGCGGACGAAAAGGCCGATTATAGTGTTTATATTTTTGCCTTAAAATAGACCCGAGCGATCTGTGCAGATTGTGCCACGCTTGCGCGTGTCACCCCGTGCACTTTGGCCCTGACGGCCAAAGTGCAATGCCTGCGGCGCAGGTATTTTAGGCAAGAAGAATGAGGGCGTTAAAAACCGAATGCCGTGCGCAACATATTCAGGGCTACAAGTACTAAAAAGGCCGCAAATACGCGCTTAAGCAGTTTTGGGTTCATGACATGGGCCAGCTTGACCCCGAATGGGGCTGTTATCAAAGTCATACTAATGGTTAGAACCAATGCCGGTATGTTTACCGCCCCTATGGTGAAGGGCGGGCGTGAGCTTTGAGGGATTTCAACGAACAAAAATCCGAGGACCGACGGCACCGCAATAAGCACCCCAAAGCCCGCAGCCGTAGCAACAGCGCGGCGGATTGGCACCCCGTGCAGGCTCATTAAAGGCACCCCGAAAGAGCCGCCACCAATCCCCATCAATACGGATAAAAACCCAATAATCGGCGCAATAATAGCACGCCGAAAACCAGCAGGCATTTCATTTCCCAAGCGCCAACTGTCACGACCCAAAGCCATATAAAGGCCGATTATGATGCCAAGAACCCCAAATATGAACTGCAACACGACCGACTGCAACGAGGCGGCCACCAGCACGGAAATGGCGGCACCAAGCACAATTCCGGGTGCAAAACCGCGCAATATTTCCCATTGCACCGCGCCTTTTTTGTGATGGCTTGTGACCGAGCGCAATGAGCTGACAATGATCGTGGCCAACGAGGTGGCCAGACAGATCTGCATGATTTGGTCCCCGCCATACCCCAAGGACGAAAAGATATAGAAATAGGCCGGCACCAGAATTATGCCACCGCCAACGCCCAACAGCCCCGCCATCACACCGGCAAAGGCCCCGGCAATCAGGATCATTGCCACCATTGGCATCAGGATTGAAAGTTCAGGCATGTTTACGGACTCGCGGTTTCATCAGGTTGATTTTGCACAAATTCAAGGGCTGCGTCCAGCACCTCGAGCCCTGCCCCGTGCCGATGTGCGCCTTCGGACAATGTGCGCCGCCAGCCACGCGCACCGGGGCGACCGGCAAACAGGCCCAACATGTGGCGGGTAATGGAATGGATGCGCCCGCCTTGTGACAGATGCTGTTCGATATAGGGGCGCATTTCTGCAATTATCTGATCTGTGGTTTTGCGTCCGGCAATGCCGTAAATTTGCGCGTCAGCCCCCGGCAAAATCGCGTCAGGCGTGTGATAGGCGGCGCGCCCGATCATGACGCCGTCCAGCCCTGCATCCAGAAAACCGCGCGCTTGTTCAAGCGTTTCAATGCCGCCATTCACCGAAATATGCAAATCGGGAAATTGTTGTTTCATCTGCAAAACCAACGGGTAATCCAACGGCGGAACCGTGCGGTTTTCTTTCGGGCTTAGACCTTGCAACCACGCCTTGCGGGCATGAATGCTAAAACGGCGCACGCCTGCATTGCGCACAGTTTCGATAAAGGCCGGCAGTGTTTCCTGCGGGTTCTGCTGATCCACGCCAATGCGACATTTCACCGTAATTTCAACAGATGACGCGGCCTGCATGGCCGAAACACAGTCCGCCACCAGATCCGGTTGTTTCATCAACACCGCGCCAAAGCAGCCCGATTGCACACGATCAGAGGGGCAGCCGACATTCAGGTTAACCTCGTCATAGCCGTGATCACAACAAATCGCTGTGGCTTTGGCCAGTTCGGACGGATCAGAGCCGCCAAGCTGCACCGCTACCGGATGCTCGGCCGGATCAAAGCGCAATAAATGATGCGCCCCGCCGCGCACCAATGCCGGTGCCGTGACCATTTCGGTATAAAGCAGGGTTCGGGACGACATCAGCCGGTGTAAATATCGGCAATGGCGATCGGTCCAGTGCATCATCGGGGCGACAGACAGTTTGCTTGCTGATTTGTCCACTGTTTTGGGGCCGTTCTATAGTTTTTAAATCTGGGTGAGATGGCTAGAGCTTAGCTGCTATCACAAGATGCCTGTGAAATGAAAGCCCCACACCATTGCCAGAGCGTATTGCAAAGCCAATTTACATGCCAATCCGCTTGCGGTAGTTGGATTAACCAATGCCAGAACTTCGGAGCACCATGTGATACGATCAAACGCCGATAATCAGCGGGTCCCGCCATATTTCAAAATGGGGCATTAAACCGATGCACGGTATTATGTCGGGAATTGGCGATGCGTTATGGTTGATTTTCACCTTTGACGCAAACTTGCTGGAAATTGTTTTCCTGTCGTTAAAAGTGACGTTGATCGCCGTGCTTATTGCAGCGCTAATCGGGCTGCCTTTGGGCGCATGGTTGGTAGTGAACCGGTTCCGGTTTAGGCGCTTTGTGATCTCGGTTTTAAATGCGTTGATGGGATTGCCGCCGGTTGTGGTGGGCCTGTTTGTCTATTTAATGCTGTCACGATCCGGCCCGTTTGGGGTGTTCGGCCTGCTGTTTACGCCAACGGCGATGATCATTGCCCAAGTGCTGATTATTACGCCGCTGATTGCCTCGATTGCGCATCAATCCATTCGTGATTTATGGGCCGAATATCATGACCTGCTGATTTCACTGAACGCTA
Source organism: Paracoccaceae bacterium (assembly GCA_003535335.1). Taxonomy (GTDB): domain Bacteria; phylum Pseudomonadota; class Alphaproteobacteria; order Rhodobacterales; family Rhodobacteraceae; genus Profundibacter. The sequence continues at coordinate 6,424 of DOHJ01000216.1, forward strand.
CGCGCGGCCAGAAAATAAAGACCTTGCTGTGGGATGGCCGACGTGCTTTGCTGACGGCCGGTCTGGCCGGGTTCGGGCGTGCCATTGGCGAGGTTGGTGCGGTGATGATTGTCGGGGGAAACATTGAACATTCAACCCGTGTGCTGACCACATCTATTGCATTGGAAACCGGAAAAGGTAATTTTGCCTTTGCAATGTGATTAGGGATTATCCTTATATTTCTGTCAGTTGCGGTTAACCTGCTGATGCACACCATTTCAAAAACCGAGCGGACAAGCACATGGTAGATGTGGCAAAAAGCAGATCAATATTACCGCTGACCTTAACCGGAGCAACGGCAAAAGTGCGCCAGAAACTGCTGGTTGGGCCACTTAATTTAACCATTGGCCAGCAAGGTTTTAGCGTTGTAATGGGGCCAAACGGGGCTGGGAAAACCAGCTTATTGCGGCTGATGCACGGCTTGCAACGACTGTCTGCCGGATCAATTGACTGGGCTGTGGATGGCATCAGCGCGCGCAGAAAACAGGCCTATGTTTTCCAAGCCCCGATTATGATGCGCAGGCGGGTTTTGGACAGCATTGCCTTTCCGCTGATTTTGCACGGGGTTGATAAAAAAACCGCATGGGACACGGCCGAAAAATGGGCGCAGCGTGTCGGGCTGGGCCATGTTTTGCAAAGCTGGGCACCGATGTTGTCGGGCGGAGAAAAGCAAAAGCTTGCCTTGGCGCGTGCCTTGATTTATCAGCCGGAAATCCTGTTTTTAGACGAGCCTTGCACCAATCTTGATGGTCGATCGACCCGCGAGATTGAAGATATATTAAAGGCATCACAGCAGGCCGGCACCCGCATTGTAATGGCAACCCATGATATGGGCCAAGCCCGGCGCTTGGCTACGGATGTGGTATTTATTTATGATGGCAAGGTGAATGAAAAAAATGATGCGGTGGCGTTTTTCAACGCGCCGCAAACCTTGGAAGCGCAAGCGTTTATAAATGGTGATATTGTCGAATGAAGGCTGGGTTTTTAGCAGAAACCGCAGATTTTACAGGCATCATCTGATCGGAATAAATCCAAGTGACAACAGACAAACACCGGCGATTATTCCGAACAACCATGCCTGCCATGCCGGTCCTTCAGATTTCCAGACAGCGCGGTATTTATAGCCCGCAATGACGGCAATAATGAACAATATAGTGGCCAACCATGGGGCTATGCTAAGTTGTGACTGGAACAAGAGTGTTTACCTTAACAGGGGTTATCGTCTAGACTTGTTTCTATACTCACATAACATGACATGAAAGGAGTTTTCTAATGGCACCTAGTTCATACCAGGCCCCGATGCGCGGGGATGCCAAGGCAAAATCCGGCGCGGGCCAATCCCATAAAACCGATATTGCAGCTGATCCGGCCACTGTGCGAAAACTGATTGGCCAAAAAGGCAATGAGGTCGCCACCATCAGCCCACAAGATACCATTGGCCATGCGGTCAAGGTTTTAAGCGAAAAAAAGATTGGCTCATTAGTGGTTACCGATGCGCAGGGCGCGATCAAAGGCATACTGTCCGAGCATAATATCGTGCGAAAACTGGCTGAAACGCCGGGCCAGACCCTGCCGCAAAAAGTCGAGGAAAATATGAGCACAAAGGTTCAGGTTTGCTCGCTGGATGATACATTGGTTGCTGTTCTGAATTCCATGTCCCAAGGCCGGTTCCGCCATATGCCAGTAGTTGAGGATGGCAAGCTTTGCGGTTTGCTCTCGATTGGGGATCTGGTGAATTTTCGGCTGCAAGAGCTGGAATATGAATCGCTAAAGCTAAAACAGATTATCGTCGGCTAAGCGATTTGCAGGCCGTTGTTTGTTTGTGAAAATATCTGGTCCAATAGAAAAGGGCGGGAAAAACACCCGCCCCTTTTAATTCTTGAAACCTGGTTTAGCCAAAATCATCCAGCATAATGTCTTCGCGATCCACACCCATATCCAAAAGCATGTTAATCACGGATTCGTTCATGATGGGTGGGCCACACATGTAGTACTCGCAATCTTCAGGTGCAGGGTGATCTTTTAGGAAATTATCATACAGCACGTTATGGATAAAGCCTGTAAAACCAGTCCATTTATCCTCGGGCATCGCATCAGAAAGCGCAACATGCCATTCAAAATTCGGATTCTCCGCTGCCAGTGTATCAAAATCTTCCTCAAAGAAAATCTCGCGTTTTGAGCGGGCACCGTACCAGAAACTAATCTTGCGTTTTGATTGAAGCCGCTTGAGCTGATCAAAAATGTGGCTCCGCATTGGCGCCATACCGGCACCACCGCCGATAAAGACCATTTCTTTTTCAGTATCACGGGCAAAAAACTCACCGTAAGGGCCGGAAATCGTAACCTTGTCACCCGGTTTCAGGTTGAAGATGTATGATGACATGATGCCCGGCGGCAGATCATCCCGACCCGGTGGCGGGGTTGCAATGCGGACATTCAGCATGATCATACCACGTTCTTCAGGGTAGTTGGCCATTGAATAGGCCCGCTCGACCGGCTCGGTAACGATTGATTCATATTTCCAGAGATCAAACTTGTCCCAATCTTCCCGATATTCTTCTTCAATATCAAACTCTTTGTAGCTAAGTTTGTGAGGTGGGCATTCAATCTGGATATAACCACCGGCGCGGAAATTTACATCCTCGCCTTCGGGCAAATCAATGATAAATTCTTTAATAAAGGTGGCCACGTTCCGGTTGGAACGCACGGTGCATTCCCATTTCTTAACGCCGAAGACTTCTTCGGGAACCACAATATCCATGTCCTGCTTGACCGCCACCTGACATGACAGACGCCGACCGGCAGCCGCCTCGCGTTTGGTGATGTGGCCCTCCTCGGTTGGCAGGATTGAACCACCGCCCGAATGCACATCAACCGTACATTGCGCACAGGTACCACCGCCGCCACAGGCCGAGGGGATAAACAGTTTATGCTCGGCCAAAGTTTGCAGCAGCTTGCCGCCGGCCGAGACCGAAATCGTTTTTTCACCGTTGATGGTGATTTTAACATCGCCGGTCGAAACCAGTTTCGAGCGCAAGGCAAGGATCATAACAACCAGCGCCAGCACGATCAGTGTAAAAAGAAGAACGCCTAATCCAAATGTATCCATTTCAGTTCCCCTTTACAGCCGCACGCCGCTAAACGACATGAATGCCATCGCCATCAAACCTGTCGTGATGAAAGTAATGCCCAAACCTTGTAAGCCTTCCGGAATGTCGGAATATCTCAGCTTCTCACGCAAGCCCGCCAAGGCTGCGATGGCCAAAGCCCAGCCAAAACCCGACGAAATGCCGTAAGTAACAGATTCGGCAAAATTATAATCGCGCTCCACCATAAACAGCGAGCCACCCAAAATGGCGCAGTTCACGGTAATCAACGGCAGGAAAACCCCCAGCGCGTTGTAAAGCGGCGGAAAATATTTATCCAGAACCATCTCCAGGACCTGCACCATGGCCGCGATCACCCCGATATACGAGATCAGACCAAGAAAGGTTAGATCAACTTCGGGAAACCCCGCCCAAGCCAAGGCACCGGGTGCCAGAAGATAGGTCAAAATCAAATTATTTGCCGGTACAGTAATCGTCTGCACAACCATCACAGAAATACCAAGCCCGATAGCGGTGCCAACTTTTTTGGAGACCGCCAGAAACGTACACATGCCCAAGAAGAACGAGAGCGCCATGTTCTCGACGAATATTGCCTTTACGGCCAGGGAAAGATGCTCTTCCATTAGTGCTCCTCGACGCTTTGAATTTTAAATTCGCGTTCTTCGACCTGTTCCGGTTTCCAAGTACGGAAAGCCCAGATCAAAAGGCCAATTACGAAAAAGGCGGATGGCGGCAACAGCAACAGACCGTTTGGCACGTACCAGCCGCCGTTGTTAACGGTTTCCAGTATTGTAATACCAAACAGGCTGCCCGAGCCGAACAATTCGCGCACGAAGCCCACCAGCAACAGGATCAGGCCATAACCCAGCCCGTTACCAATCCCGTCAACGAAAGAAGCAAGCGGCGGATTTTGCATGGCAAAGGCCTCGGCCCGGCCCATCACAATACAGTTTGTGATAATCAGGCCGACAAAAACCGAAAGCGTTTTCGAAATTTCAAAGGCATAGGCCTTTAGCACCTGATCCACCACAATAACCAGTGAAGCGATGATAACCATCTGCACAATAATCCGGATCGAGCCCGGGATATGATTGCGCAGGATCGAGATGAACATCGAAGAAAACGCCGTTACGACCGTCACCGCCAACGTCATCACAACAGCCACATTCAGCGAGGAAGTCACAGCCAGCGCCGAACAAACCCCCAGAACCTGCAGCGTAATCGGGTTATTGTCGACCAGCGGATCTACCAACATTTTTTTGTAGGTCTGTGACATTAAAATTCTCCTGCTTTGAGTTTTTTCAGGAACGGCGCAAAACCAGCCTCACCCATCCAGAAGCGCACCAGATTATGCACACCGGCCGTGGTCAGCGTAGATCCAGACAGACCATCGATATGAAAATCCGCCCCCGCTGTCGGTGCCGTGCGTGCAACAGTAATTTGCAATGCTCCAGCTTCATCGGTCAGTTTTTTGTCACGCCACAACGCTTTCCAGCGCGGATTATCAACCTCGGCGCCCAACCCCGGGGTTTCGCCGTGGCTGTAAAATTGCAGCCCGAAAATATCATTGCCGTTTTCCTCGACCGCGATAAATCCGTAAAGTGTTGACCAAAGACCATAACCATAGATTGGCAAAATCACCTTATCAACTTTACCCGCCGCATCGCGCAACAGATAAACTGTGACAAACCGCGACTGTGTGCCGATTGAGGCCGGATCATCAACCAGAACGGTGGACAGCTCTGGATCATCCGATGCAGCCTTGTCATCAAAAGTGCTGGCGTCAAACTTATCGGTGAATTCACCGGTCGCCAGCTCCAGAACCTGTGGTTCAAAGGATTTCATGAAGGTTTCTGTAATATCGATACCCGGCTCGTACAGCCCGGCGACCTGCAGGATGTTGACCTGTTTATCGCGTAGTTTGTTGGCTTCTTGAATCGGGCGCAGCGCCACGGCGGTGGCCGACACAATCATCGAGGCCACAAGGCACAATGAAACAGCAACGAATATCGTCTTGGAAACCGAATCCGGCGGCTGGGCCAGAAAACGGGCAATCGGGCCTTGCTTGGAAACTTGCTCAGACATTGCGTTTTTTCCTCCGCTTGACGTTGGACTGGACCACAAAATAATCAATCAGCGGCGCGAAAACATTGGCAAACAGGATCGCCAGCATCATACCTTCGGGGAAAGCCGGATTAATAACCCGGATCATCACCACCATGAAACCAATCAGCGCGCCATAAAAATAACGACCCATATTGGTGTGACTGGCCGAAACCGGTTCAGTCACCATAAAGGCCAGACCAAAGGCAAACCCGCCTGTTACAAAATGCCAGTACCAAGGCATGGCAAACATCGGGTTGGTGTCGGAACCGATAACATTCAGCAGCAGAGAAAAGCCGATCATGCCGCCCAAACAGCCAAGCACCAGACGCCAGTTGGCGATCTTGGTAATCAACAGGAAGGCCAGACCAATCATACAGGCCAAGGCCGAGGTTTCACCAAGCGAGCCTTGAATAGTGCCGATAAATGCATCCATCCACGTTATGCCATGGGTGGCCAGTTTTTCGTAACCTTCGGAGGCCGATATCGACAATGCGGTAGCGCCGGAAAATCCGTCAACCGGTGTCCAGATTGTATCTCCTGACATGTAAGACGGGTAAGCAAAATACAGAAATGCGCGCCCTGTTAAGGCCGGATTCAAGAAATTCTTGCCGGTTCCACCAAAGACTTCCTTGCCGATAACAACACCGAATGAAATCCCCAGCGCCACTTGCCATAACGGCACATCGGGCGGCAGGATCAACACGAACAACATCGAAGTCACAAGGAAACCCTCGTTGACCTCGTGACCGCGGACAACCGAAAACAGCACCTCCCAGATGCCGCCAACGATCAGCGTGGTCAGGTATATCGGTATGAAATACAGCGCCCCGTGCATAATATTGGCAAAAATGCTGTTGGCATCAAAACCGACACCCAGAAATTCCATAATTGCCGCGCGCCAGCCTGATGGCCCAAGCGTGGCAATCGCAGAATTGACCTGCAAACCGGCATTATACATGCTGAACCAAATAGCGGGGATCGTTGCGATCACCACATAGGTCATAATCCGCTTCATATCCACATAAGAGCGGGCATGCGGAGCCATGGTTGTTACAGTCTTTGGCGTGTAAACCAGACTTTCAACCATCTCGAAAATCGGAAAATAGCGCTCGTATTTACCGCCTTTAACAAAATGCGGCTCTAATTTATCAAAAAAATTGCGTAGACCCAAGGGCTTAACCCTCCTTTTCGATCTTCGTAAGGCAATCGCGCAAGGCCATGCCATATTCATATTTAGCTGGGCAGGAAAACCCGACAAGGCCAAGATCTTCCTCGTCCAGCTCCATCACACCCAGCGCCTGAGCCGCGTCAGTATCCATTACGATCAATGCACGCAGCAGCTGTGTCGGCAGATAATCCTGCGGCATCAATTCCTCAAAAGTTCCGATCGGAACCATCGCACGACGACCACCATTCAGATTTGAGGTCAGCGCATACAGCTTTTTGGAAAACGCGGATCCCAGCACCGGCTGCACAGCGTATTTTCTGGCCATAGGCCTGATCCAACCCATCAGGATTTTCTCGTGATCTTCCTTGATCGCGGTGATCTGGCGGGCATAACGCCCCAGATAGCAACTCTCCCCCTCACCCGCACGGCCGCTCAGGATCGAACCTGAAATCAGACGCACAGGAACCGAATGATCAACATCCAAAATCGTCAGATCGCTCATCGCGGCACCCATGACAGTGCGCACCAGCTTTGGATCACTGCAAAGCGGCCCCGACAAGGCAATAATGCGCTCTGCATTCAGCTTGCCCGTCATCAACAAACGGCCGATTGCGATCACATCCTGATACCAGATGCTCCAGACCGGCACATCACCCACCGGAGGTTGCAAGAAATGGATGTGCGTGCCCGGCAACCCAGACGGGTGCGGTCCCGAAAATTCGGCAACTTCAACCCCGTCAAGATCACCACCCGGAATGCTGTCACCGGTTTTATGGCACAGATAGGTTTTACCCTCGGTCAGACGCGCGATAGCCTCCAGACCCTTGACGAATGCCTCACTAGCCTCGGCAATAATAACGCTCGGATCCGCCGTCAGCGGCTCGCTGTCCATGGCCGTGACAAATATCGCCGCAGGACGTGTATCGGACGCAGGCACCTTTGAATATGGCCGGGTTCGAAACGAGGTCCAAAGCCCGGCTGCGCAAAGACGTTCAACCAGACCCTCTTGGGTCGACACATCGCCAACCGAGGAAAAATCAATCGGCTCGGCCGCATCTGGATCAATCTCGATTTCGACGCTGACCAAAGCCCGGCGATAGCCGCGGTTGATCGCCTTGACACGCCCACAAACAGGCGAGACCACGGCCACATCAGGCGTATCTTTATGAGCAAAAACGGGGGTGCCAGAGGCAACAACGTCACCTTCCTTTACGGCTAAACGTGGTTTTAACCCCACATAATCGGCCCCCAAAAGAGCAACAGTTCGGGCTACAGGCCCAGTTTGGACTTTTTGTACCGGTGCACCAGTGACCGGCAGATCAAGACCTTTTTTCAATTTTATTGGCACTACGCTACCTTTGTTTGAAGTGGCTGCAATGAAAACACAACTTTTTGAATCAGTTCGCGGTGTCGTACAGCATAAACAGACAAATGACCACACCATTTATTACTGAAACCAGCATTAGAGCTTTACGAAAATTACCACAATTGACATTTGCATGATTCTTCGACATGAGCCAGTCTTGATTCATAAAAGGAAAGATCATGGCCCGCTATATTCTGGTTTGCTTTGCACTGATCCTTGCAGCCTGCAAGTCTGACCCCGTCACTTTGACCATAAGCGGCAAAACCATGGGGACGACCTATAATATCACCGCAATCGACAAGGGCGCCGAGCTGGATGCCAAGGCGGTAAAGACCGCGATCGAGGCAACATTAACTTTGGTTAACGGCCAAATGTCCAACTGGGATCCAAATTCGGAAATATCGGTTTTTAATGCTGCAAAATCAACCGAGCCGGTGACAATATCGGCCGAACTGGCCAAGGTTATGGCTGCTGCAAATACAGTGCATAAACAAAGTCAGGGCCAGTTTGATGTCACGCTTGGACCGCTGATCGAGCTGTGGGGCTTTGGCGCGCGCACCCCCGAAAGCCCCGTTCCGGCAGATACGGACATCGAGGCGGCATTAAAGATCACCGGACAGCTGGATGTTTTGACATTAACAACCAACCCCGACACCATGGCCAAGACCTATCCCGACACCAGCGTTTATCTGGCCGCGATTGCCAAAGGTTACGGCGTTGATCAGCTGGCAGCAACATTGCACGGGCTGGGCCTGACTGATTACATGGTCGAAATCGGTGGTGATCTGGTCACTGCAGGCAATAACCCGGACGGCGCGCCTTGGCGTATTGGTATCGAGCGGCCGGTTTCAGGCGCGCAAAAAGTTGAGGAAATTGTCAAAATTTCCGATCTTGGCATGGCAACATCCGGTGATTATCGCAACTATTTCGAGGCCGAGGGAGTGCGTTACAGCCATGTCATCGATGCGGTTACCGGCCGGCCAATCAGCCACACAACCGCCTCGGTCACAGTTTTGGCCAAAGACGCAATGATGGCCGATGCATGGGCAACCGCCCTGCTGGCTTTGGGGGCTGAACGGGGTCTGAAAATTGCGGAAGATCTTGATCTTGCTGTATTCTTCATTTTGCGCGATACTGGCTCAAATGATATTGCCTTCACCACGACTGCAAGCTCGCAGTTTAAAAAACTGCAAGTCAGCCCTTAGAAAGGACACCCGATGTCTACATTTATATTTGCGTTCGGTTTACTAGGCCTTGTCATGCTGGGCATGTCTCTCGGGGTGATTTTCATGGGCAAAACCATCAAGGGCAGTTGTGGCGGACTGAATGCCATTTCGGGTGCGGATAAATGCATGGTTTGCAACAAAGAAATCGACCCCAACAGCCCCTTGATCGAGCGC
>DOHJ01000216.1:16009-16966 GCA_003535335.1 Paracoccaceae bacterium
TTTTTATGCACTTTATTTTAAGGTTGGCGCCCATGGAGCGGGACTGTTTAGGCGCGGTGACCATCACAACCCAAAGAATGATTGTGCTCTGGTTCTTACCTGAAAACAACCCGCATTGATAAAGTCTACCAACGCGGGCCATCGATGTCGTATTTTTAAATGTCAGGGTATTTAGGCCCTAGGTTATGCCCTTTGCGGTCCAGCCCCCGTCAACGAAAATATCCTGTCCGGTTACATAAGATGATGCATTTGAGGCCAGGAATATTGCAGCGCCTGCCATGTCGTCAGGCTCGCCCCAACGCGGGATAATCATATGACGCATGCGGGCTGCATACATTTCGGGATCGGCCTGTGATCCGGCCGTCATCGCGGTTTTGATATAGCCCGGTGCAATATTATTCACCCGAATATTATCTTTGATCAGGTCCATCGCCATACCCTTTGTCATCATCCGCAAACCGCCCTTGGCAGCCACATAAGCAGGGTTTCCGGGAAAGCCGACAATCGAATTAATGCTGGTGATATTGATGATCGAACCACCGCCGGAATTCGCCATGAAAGGCGCAACGGCCATCGACATCGAAAATGCCCCGCGCAAATCGACATTCATCGTCAGATCCCAAACTTTCAACCGCTCGCTTAACGTGTCATCCTCGCCCATTGCCATCGTGATACCGGCAGCATTAACCAAAACATCCAGCCGGCCAAACCGCTCGTTCACAACCGCCGCGGTGCTTTCAATGCTGGCCGTGTCAACCAGATCCAGAGGGAAGAATTCTGCCTGACCGCCCTCGGCCAAGATCGCTTTGACCACAGCCTGCCGTCTTTTTCATCACGGTCCGCAACTGCAACACTGGCCCCGGCACGCGACAGCCCTGTTGCAATCGCATCCCCCATACCCGCAGCAGCACCGGTTACTAACGCAACGCGATCTTTGAGACTATATAGGTTTTCTAG
>DOHJ01000094.1 GCA_003535335.1 Paracoccaceae bacterium
TTCGATCCGCGATAAAGACTGCCGTTCATCACGAATTTCATAAATTCTTCGGCAATCACTGCTTCGGATGAATAATTCATCGTCAGATACGGCTCGTCCCAATTGCCCATCACGCCCAGCCGCTTGAATTCCTCGCGCTGGATATCCACCCATTCGCCAGCAAATTTACGGCACTCGCCGCGCAGCTCGTTGATCGGCACATCGTCCTTGTTTTTACCTTTAGAGCGGTATTTTTCCTCGATCTTCCATTCAATCGGCAACCCGTGGCAATCCCAGCCCGGAATATAACGCGCATCACGGCCCAGCATTTGCTGGCTGCGCACGATCATATCTTTCAGGATTTTATTCAGCGCGTGACCAATGTGCAAATGGCCGTTGGCATAGGGCGGGCCGTCATGCAAAATGAATGGCTCGCGCCCCTGTTTTTCGCGCAGACGATCATAAATGCCGATCTTTGCCCAGCGTTGCAGCCATTCCGGCTCGCGTTTGGGCAATCCCGCGCGCATCGGGAAATCGGTTTTTGGCAAGTTCAGGGTAGATTTATAATCGGGTGTTTCGGCACACATTTGGCGCATCCTCGGATCGTTTTTTCAGGAATAAAAAGGGGCGGCGCGAATAGTTCATACGCCTGCTTCCGGCGGCTCGCATTGCTCAGAGCGCCGGGGTGGTAATTCGAATGATAATGGCGAATATACGTCTCATAAATGCAGCTTATAAGCCGCCTGTTCGCATTGGTCCAGTGCTCACGCACAAGGTAGCCCGGAAAAATAGCGCGCACAGAACACGGCTTGCGACAAAAACAGCCCTTTTATTTCTTGCCAAAAGTACCTATTTTTATTTCACAGCAACAAAAGGCACGCCAATATGTCCGCAATCCCGCCACGGTTTCCGATCACGGCCGAACAAATTGATCAGGTCATGCAGGTTTTTTATACCTCTGTGCGCCGCGATGAAACCTTGGGGCCGATATTTCACGGCCATATCGGCACCGATGCAGATGTCTGGCGCGAACATATCGCCAAAATCGGCAGTTTTTGGTACAAAGGTTTGCTGCGCCAAGGCGATTACCAAGGCAACCCAATGAGCGCCCACACCAAAGCAGGTGACATCTATTCGCATCATTTCGATATTTGGCTGGGTCTGTTTGATGCAGCCCTAAATCAGGTTCTGCCCGAAGAAACCGCCGCCCAGTGGTCAACCTTGGCGCATCGCATGGGCAAGGGTTTGCGCATGGGGGTCGAGGATGTCCATTTGCCAAAGGGGGCTGTGCCCATTTTAGGATAGGCCCGATTTTTGCGGTCATTTTTCGGGGTTTTGTTTGCTCTTTTTCTTTTGCTGCCTCATTTGACGCTTCTTTTGCCGGGCTTTGCGTTTTTTCCTTAATTCCTGCCGGGCCTTTTTGGCTTCTTGGGCTTTAAACGCCTCATCGTCGGGATTTTCTGCCTGCAGTTCCGGCGGATCAGTTACTTCGGGTTCCGCATCGTTTTTAGCAGGTTTCGGCTTTTCACCAGCCTGATAAATAGCATCAATATCGTGGGTTTCCTCAGGTGTTTCATCCTCACCGTCATCGCCCGCAGCGGCATCATCATTCTGTGCATCCATTGACGTAGCGGCCAAATCGGGCGCGCCCTCCTCTGGTGCCTGATCCCATTGCAAGGTCATGCGCCGGTTAACCCAGGCCAGACCGGCCAGCGAAAGCCCCAGCCCAAGGAACGAGGCAACCCGGATCAGGCCAGTCAAACCGGACATATCGATCAAAAACACCTTGGCAATGGTCAGGCCAATGCCGATGATCGCCAACCGGCGAAGCAAGCCGGATCGTTTTGAAAATGCGTAAAACAGCAAGGCCACAGAAATCAGCAGCATCACCACCGTGTAGCTGTAAAGTTCACCATCGGTTGTCCCGCGGTTGGCCAAAATATCGCCCTGCCAAAACCGGCGGATTTCCAGACCCAGATAAAGCGCAGCCAATGCAGCCGAAACAGCCGCAAACGTAATGCGCAGCCAGCGCAGCAGGTGATCAAACCAATATGCCACACAGCCAAACAATATCGCGGGCAGCAAATAAGACACCATCAAACTATCAAAAATCGCCGGTCCCTGCACCGCTTCAAACCTGACAAACAACGGGTTTACCACCGTCAGCACAATGCCCAGCCCAATCAGCCCGGTCAGCCCGAAACTACAGGCAAGCCCAATGCGCACACGACGCATAATTCCGCCCAGTTTCATCCGGTATAACTGATTTGCCGCCGACATCAGCCAGACCATTGCAAACAGCGAAATCGGCGCACTGGCGTTATCGGCCCCTTCAAAAATGCGGGCCAAAATCACCGAACCCACCAAACCGGCAAAGGTCCAGATGGCGCTTTCCACCAACACGATTGCCGCATTGCGTTTGCGATTTTGCAACAAAAACCATGCCCCGCCAAACAACAAGATTGCCCCGACATAGGCCAGCAAAAATTCCCAGACCGGCGCCCTGAACGCCCAAGACACGCCGGGATCAAGCAACAGCCGGTAGCCAACAACCACAACGCCCACCTGCACAAACACAGTCAAAAGCCACAGGTTAAACTTCCGGTCAACCCATGCGGCCAGCAGAACCATCACCGAAAATGCCAGCGTCAGCGCCGCATTTGAGAGCATTACCATCAAGGCAAAGCTGATCATGGTCATGGCCGCCAGCGCGAAAATCGCAACCCTCCTGCGGTCATCTTCATCATTGCGCGCGGCGTACAGTGCAAACAGCGTCATCACAATGGCCACGGCCATGCCGTGCCAAGCCCAAAGCCCGCGCCCCAGCACCGAAACCGGCAACCACCAGCTTTCCAGCACCACAATAACCAACGGCGCAAACAATGCCGCCGCCCCGGTCCAGACCAAACGGTACTGTGTCTCGCGCAAGCTGCGCCAGAAAATCAATGCCGTGCCAATCAGCGCCAGCATTACAATCAGCGTCAGATCCCAAGGCGGCGACGTTTCCGGTGGCCGGTTGCGCCCCGCGACAAATTCCAGATAAAGACTGCCAATATTTTCGCTCTGCGCCAACAGCACGAACAAAAACCCGATCAGTGGCAAAACGGCCGATGCCCGCAAGGCCGGTGCGTGCATGAACCAGATCAACGACATCCCCAGCAGCACAGCCAGCGTGATTAAAACCAGCCAGACTTCGCCCGCACTGGTGGCTTTCCAGGAAACCAGAACAGCCACAAGCACAGCAGCAGCAAACCCGCCGCTGGCGATACGTGTCGGGAATTGGGGCCAATCGGGTGTGCGCCCTTTGAAACGCAGCAATGACAGCGCCAGCATTTCTCCGGCATGTTTGGGCCAGATTTGCAGCGGCGGCACCATGGCCGCGGCGACAGAAGCAACCAGCGCAAAGACTAGAAAATGCGCACCACCTGCCCCCATTTGAAATATCAGCCAGGACGCGGCAAAGCCGAATATCAGGCTAAGCGTCGAAACCCAGGCCCAGCGTTTAATCGCGTCAACCAACATTCCCGCCACCAGTACAAAGCTGAAATAGTAATAAAACAGCCAACTGTTTTCACTGCTGCCACCCACCACAAACGGCGCGGCCATGGCACCGACAATGCCAACCATCGCCAACAGCGGGCCGTAAAACCAGCCCAGAACCACAGCCAGCAACGACACCAGAACCAAGCCGAACAGCGCCATTTCCGGCCCGATCAACCCGTACATTTGCCGCGCGGCCAAAACACCGGCAAACAGCGCAATCAATCCGCCACCCGAAAACACCGATGGCAAATAGGCCGTGTGGCTGTCTTCTTCATCGCCGCTTTTGCGCCGGATCCATTCACCGGACCCAACCAAAGCAGCCCCGAGGAAAAGTGCGCCCATCACCCGCCAAACCGGCGTTAAGTAACCATTTTCAATGCCATATTGCACAAAAAACACACCGGACAATGCCAGCGACAGTGCCGCAATGGCATAAAACCAGTTTTCTTTGACCCACGCGCTCAGTGCGGCTATATTTTCAGGGCTGAAAACATAGGCTGCAAGCGGTGCAGGCTCCTTTTGCGGATCGGCCGTTTCTTCTCTCTCGGAAATGCAGCCGGTTTTTGGCACATCATCAGGTTTTGCCGCATCCCAAGGGGCACTTTGCGGCGCTTCCTCTTTGGAAATAATCTCACCGGATGGGGCTATGGTTTCGCCCACCACCGAAACCGCCAGATCAGGGCTTTGCAATGCTTCAATTTGCTTTTGCAAAAACGTCACACGTTTTTTCAGCTTCAAATGACTGTATACTAAATAAA
>DOHJ01000097.1:0-2083 GCA_003535335.1 Paracoccaceae bacterium
TAGACCTATAAATGGGCGGCCCCGCTTAACAACTCCTCGCTAAAAACTGTATAGCAGGCCCTGCCCTTGTGTTTTGAAGCATAAAGCGCAAGGTCTGCATCACTTAACATTTTATCCATATCGGGACTTTGGTAATTGTCCGAAATTGTGGTGCCGATGCTTGCCGAAATCCGGCAAATCTGACCATTGAACGGAATAGGGACCTCCATGCGTTTAATGATACGTCCGGCAATGTCGTTCAGTTTGTTAATATCGGTAAGCCGGTGGAAAATCATTACAAATTCATCGCCGCCAACCCGCGCAACCAGATCCGAGCTGCGGGTTTCCTCCAGCAATATTTTGGCAACCTCGTGCAAGACATGATCACCGGCCGCATGGCCCATTTTGTCATTCACCGCTTTGAAATAATCCAGATCAATCTGCATCAGGCCAAATTTTTCCCCTGCTTCAATGAACCGCGACAACACGTGATCCATGGCGCGCCGGTTCTTCAAACCGGTTAAGGTGTCGGTATAAGCCTGTTCTTCGGCCGCAATTTTTGCCCCCTGCAAGCGGGTGTTCAGTTTTCGGGATTCCGCCATCGCGGCGGATTTGGCCTCGAGCAAATAGAGCATTTCAACCGCCAGATCCGTGGCCGCAAAATCGCCAATGGTCAGATTGAAATCGCCAATGGCGTCAACAACAGAAATACCAAACGACATATTCAGCAACAGCCCGTCCGAGTCGGCAAGCCCAACACCGACAGCCTTCAGGCTGGTTTGGTTTTCATTCTTCAGGCTCAGATGCAGCTTCCCCGCATTGCCCGCAATGATGTCGGCAACCGATGTGATGCCTTGTGGTTGGCGCACCTTGAACAAATCGAAGAAACAAAGCCCTGTAATTTTCTGGCCTGAAAACAGTTTGGCCACAGTTGAACCGGATCGCAAAACTGTCCCGTCCTGCGCCAAGATCATGTGCATTGGCATCAGATGGCCCAATGATATCTGTGAAATGGATAGCTGTTCAGTCATGTTGCCCCCGCATCAGGATTTGCCAGACTAAAATCACGCCCGTCTGCAAAGCTGGCCTCGACCAGCTGAATTGAAATCTCGCCAGAGCCATTTCCTTTATCTATACCATCCAGCAAAACCAGCGCACCATAATCATCGGCCATGGCCCGCAAAAGCCCCAGCAAAACATGGCCAAATCCGACGTAACCACCAGCGCAAACCAATTTAAGATCCCCGGTTTGCGGTTGGCCGGACAGGTGCAATTGGGGCAAATGCAACTCTGGCACAGCCAGCTTGGCCCTTTCATGCAGATCCTCGAGCGAATGCAGAAATTCGATATATGTTACCCCGCCAAAGCGTAACAAACGTCGCAAAGCCTCGACCTTGGGATTGCTGACCAGATAAGTGCCCATATCCTCCAGCAAGGTTTCACGCGGTTTTACCAACAGCGCAGCCGCCGCATCAAGCACCGCGTAGGTTAAGGCATCATCATATTCCAGCATCGATTCAAATGAATCAAAACCCAAATCCGCGGCCTTTGCCACATCTTTCCAAGTATTTTTTCCGTAGGTGTCGCGGATAAAACCTTCCAGCGATCTATTTATCAATCCGTGCATTTATTTTTCCCAACCATATGCTGGGAAAATAGGGTTGCGCGGTTAACAAAATGCAAATGTATCTGGCCAAGATAGCTAAAAGTCGTTATAAATCACGATATTAGTGGGGTTTTGGCTCCGATCTACCCTTTGTGGTTGCGAAAATTACCGACCAAGCAACCAATCCGGTAAATCCCCGACATCATCCAAAACCACATCGGCAAAAGGCAACAATTGCGCCCGGCTTGCAAGCCCGGTCAGCACCCCAACCGTCACCATACCGGCAGCCCGCCCTGCCACCAGATCATGTTTGCTATCGCCAACCATAGCAATTTCGCCGGGATCCAGCCCGACCTGACCGGCAAAGGCCAGCAACATTCCCGGCGCAGGTTTGCAACCGAACCCACTATCCGAACCGGCAATAAAATCAAACATTCCGGCAATTTTAGCCGCCGCAAGATGGGCTTTGGCCGGTGCTTGGGCATCGTTGGTTGCAAC
>DOHJ01000097.1:2439-7155 GCA_003535335.1 Paracoccaceae bacterium
ATAACATCGGGATCAACGCCACCGCCTCGACTTGCGGCACGTTTATGGCCTCTGCATTTAGGTAATCTGTCAGGCTTTGCACTGTTTTATCTGGAAAAAATGGCAACAAAGCGGCCGCGATATCAGGCGGCGTGTCGAAAATAACCATTGAATCACCGGCAAATTGCCCCGTTGCCGTGTCATAGCCGATTGCACGCCCCATCTTGGCGGCCAATTTGACATCGCCATTGCTGTTTTCCAGTAAAATTGTTTTTGTCCACTGCCCCCACGTGGCATAAAAATCAAACAAAGTGCCGTCTTTATCAAACAGCACGGCTTTAATTTTCGCCATGTTTTTTTTCGTCATGTCGCCTCCTGTGCGCGGTAATTTTTACATGTTCAAATCACATTGATATCCTCAGGTCCAGCTGACATCAGTACCACCGGGCAATGCTTGTCGCGCGTGCATCGGGGTTTCATACGCCACCGCCATATGATCACAACAGGCCATGACCCAAGCGTCATCCATCATCAGAAAATCCAGCACCGAGCCTAAAAAAACAGGCTCCGAGACGCGATTTCGTAAATCTTCAACACTTGCGCCTGTCGCCGAAAGAAACACCGGCAACAACTCCTCGTTGCCGACCAGCCATTCCAGCACGCCTATTGCGCGAAGTTCCGCTTGTTTTTGGTTCATTTTAGCCTCTGTATTGATCTTCGAAAGGTTTTCTTAACCAATCTGAATAAAGAATAACTAAGAACAGAACAATTTTTTAATTAATGGATAAACAATGACGGGAAAGATTCTGATAGCAGATGATGTTGCGACCAATCGTATCGTTATGAAAGTAACGTTGACGGACGCATGTTATCAGGTTTTGCAGGCCTCAAACGGCGCGGAAACCATTGCCAGAGCGCGTAAAGACGGGCCTGATCTGATCCTGCTTGGCCTGATGATGTCCGATATGGACGGGGTTGAGGTGTGTGCTGCCTTGAAAAACGACCCCCAGACCGCGCATATCCCGATTATTATCGTAACCGCCCAAAATGACGACATTGCAAAAATCAAGGCGTTGCAGGCTGGCGCGGATGATTTCATGATTAAACCGCTGGACGAGCTGACTTTGCTGGCGCGGGTGCGCAGCCTGTTAAGGGCCCGCGATACAGAAGAAGAGCTGCGCCTGCGCGAAAGCACCAGCCGTGAACTGGGCTTTGCCGAGGAAGGGCCGGATTATTTACAGCCCGTAACCATAGCGATGATTTCTACCGAAAATAAAACCGCGGTGAGCTGGAAATCATCTGTTATTGGAAAATTGAACGGAAATATTGTTGTGATCCCGAAAGAAAAGGCGTTGACCATCATGCCTGACGAGCAATATCCGGATATTTATGTGATCAGTTGCGATCTGGCCAAACCCGATGATGGTCTGCGCCTGCTTTCGGAATTGCGTAGCCGTTCGGCAACCCGCCATAGCGCAATTATCATGGTTGCGCCAAAAGAAGCATATGACAAATCGGCTTCGGCGCTGGATCTGGGGGCAAATGATTTAATGTTTGAGGGCTTTAGCCCCCAAGAGCTGGCATTGCGCCTGAAAACCCAGATAAAACGCAAGCAACAGGCCGATAGTTTGCGCAAAACCGTGCGTGACGGGCTGCGTATGGCGGTGATTGATTCTTTAACCGGCCTTTTCAACCGGCGCTATGCCCTGCCCCACCTGAACAGAATCTCCGAGCGTGCCAAAACCACAGGCCGCACCTTTGCCGTTATGGTTTTGGATCTGGATCATTTCAAATCGATTAACGACACTTACGGCCACAGCGCAGGCGATGCCGTCCTAAAAGAGGTCGCGCGCCGCATCAAAGACAATTTGCGCGCGGTGGATATGGTCGCACGCATTGGTGGAGAGGAGTTTTTAGTGGTGATGCCCGACACCAATCTGGAACAGGCCCGTCAGGCGGCCAAGCGATTGTGCGATGCCATCAGCCAAACCAGAGTAGCGCGGCCCAACTCCAGTTCGGACATTGCGGCTTCGCTGTCGATTGGCGTTAGCATGGGCGGATTGCCCAATCAGGCCCAAAGCGTTAACCAGTTGATAGAATTTGCCGACCGTGCATTATATTCTGCGAAAACCGATGGTCGCAATCAGGTTATTTTTAGCCAGTCTGCGGCCTAATTACAGCAGCACCAAGCTGCAAGAATAAACTTTCTTCGTCATCATTTCTAAAAAACGGCACCCGGTCGGATGTTTGCCCGTTGCGGATCAGGCGGCTGACTTCGGCCATCACCACTTCGGTAATAAATGGCAGATCAAAATGGCGCACATCATCCAATGCGATCCACTGCAAATGCGACAGCTCATCACAGGCATGGCCAAAATCATCCAGATCGCCGCAAAGGCGCCCGGCATCCACCATGAAAAACCGCGCATCAAAGCGGCGCGGACGACCCGGCGGCGTGATGGCGCGAAACACAAACCGAAGACCGGCCGCAGACGGTAAATAACCGGATTTGGCAAACCCAGCCCAGTCAGGCGGGACCGTTGCGGGCCACCTGCCGCTTTGGCCCAAAATCAAACCGGTTTCTTCCCAGACTTCCCGAATAGCCGCAACGGCCAGCGCCGGAACAAGGTCGGGATCGGTTTCATGGCACAATCGCGCAATACATTTGCGCGCCATATTTGATGCCAGCTGAATTTCGCCATCCCCCGCATCGACAGCCCCGCCCGGAAAGACAAATTTATTTGGCATAAACGCAGCTTTGGCCCCGCGTTGCCCCATCAGGATGCGCGGGTTTGTAGCGGCATCACGCACCATAATTACGGTCGCGGCATGGCGTATTGCGGTTTTGTCCATCACGCGACCATAAAGCCAATATTCACCATTTCACAAGCCAAAACATGTTTTTCAAAATATGCGCGACGGAAACCCGACCAGCCCTCGTTTAACTTGCAAGATCGGCCAGAAAAGGCCCGTTGGAAAATTATTACAGGAGACTAAAATGGAAAAGAAATACTGGATTTCAGGTGCCGTGGTTCTGGCAATTGGTGTGGGCGCTTTTGGTGTTGCCAATGCAAAGAAACGTGTGTTTACAAAAATCGGTGTTGGGATGGTTGAGTTTGAAGATTTTGATGCGAATTCAGACGGTAAAATCACCAAAGACGAGCTGGAAAACTTCAAGAAACTGCGGTTTAAAAAAGCCGACAGCAATGGCGACGGCATGTTGTCGGAACAAGAAATATCCGAACAGGCAAAACTTATCGCGGATCTAATTGTCAAACAAATCATCACCCGCAAAGACAGCAACGGGGATGGAATGCTAAGCCAAGCAGAATTTTCAACGGCCCACAAAGGCATGAATAAATTCGGCAACAAATTTGGCAAGCGGATGTTCAAGCATATGGATACCGATGGAAATGGCGAAATTTCGGCCGCAGAATTTGCCGCACGCAAAACAAAATGGGCCAAGCGCCGCCACGGTAAAGGTGCCACAGAATAACGCAATGGCCAAGGCAGTGGCACAACTGCGCCAGACAAGATAAACTATGGACCATGAAAATGCCCTTTGACACCATATCTGACACCCCCGATGAAGCGCTGCTGGTGCTTTATGCAAATGGTGACAAAGCGGCAGCGCAAGCCTTGATGATGCGTCTGACACCACGGGTTCTGGGCTATGCAGCCCGTCTTTTGTCAGATCATAGCGAAGCCGAGGACGTGGCCCAGGAAGCCATGTTGCGTTTGTGGAAAATCGCACCCGACTGGCGACAGGGCGAAGCCAAGGTTTCAACCTGGCTTTACCGTGTGGTCAGCAATCTTTGCACCGACCGGTTGCGCAAAAAACGTGGTGTTGCGCTGGATTTAGTGGCGGAACCCGAAGACGGCAAACCCTCGGCCACCCAAACCATGATCGAGGCCCAGCGCGCGACCGCCTTGCAAAATGCGCTGAACCAACTGCCGCAGCGCCAAAGATCTGCGGTGGTGTTGCGCCACCTGCAAGGGGCGACAAACCCGCAAATTGCAGAAATCCTTGAAATCAGCGTAGAAGCGGTAGAGAGCCTGACAGCACGGGGTAAACGCGCCTTAACGGCCATATTGGCAAATAAACAAGACGAATTGGGATATAGTGATGACGGATAAACCTGATAAAAACACCGATCCGCAAGGCGGGCTTGAAACCTATTTTGCGGCTGCACGTAAAACCGGCCTACAGCCAAGTCCCGATCTGTTCGCCCGCATTTTGGCGGATGCCCAGACAAGCAAAACCGCCTCTTTGGCCAGTCAAAGCCCCAAATTTCCCCGAAAACGAACCGGCGTTTTTGCCAATATTTTAGCCGACATCGGCGGCTGGCCCGCGGCGGCCGGCATGGGCTTGGCCACCATTGTTGGCGTCTGGATCGGCTTTAGCCAACCTGTCGGACTGGATTTTCTGGCAGATAGCTTACTAGGTTCTAATAATTTTCTGGTTGATCTGGAAACCGGCTTTGACACAGAAATATGGGAAGGATAAACCATGCCTGAAGAAACAGTTAAAACCACACGCCGCTGGGTGAAAGTCCTGCTGGCGGTCTCATTGGCCCTGAATTTTCTGGTTTTGGGGGCAATTGGTGCGGCCGTCTTTTCAAATAAATTTGGCAAAGGCCCGTTTGCTATGCACAAATCCAGCTTTGGCGCATTTACACGTGCCCTAAGCTGGCAGGATCGCAAGGCCATTGGCAAAGGCATCCGTAAGGAAATGCA
>DOHJ01000097.1:7487-10424 GCA_003535335.1 Paracoccaceae bacterium
CCCAAATCACGAAAATCATATCAGGCGCTAAGGTCCGCATTATTGGCCGATGTGTACGATAAGGATGCCGTGCATAAACTGGTTGCCGAACATCAGAAGGCCGGCCTGATCCGTCAGGAAATTGCCCAACGGCTTTTTCTGGAACGTCTGGATAATATGTCACCACAACAACGGCGCAAATTTGCCAAACGGCTGGGGCGTCCATGGAAGCACCGTAAATAGAAAAAACGTCAAACATGCGGTTTCATGTGGTATTCAGGCCGCATATTATCCCATTTTCATGTGCGCCTAATTCCGGGCTTTCATTGATCAAAAACCGCGTTTAATGACCGAAGGTAGGTGGTTTGCGGGACTTTGGTTATATGAAAATGATATTTGAAACGCGGTTTTCCTTTTATGGCAAATCCGGCTGGCGCTCAAAGGCCAGCACAGACCATAATTAATCAGTTATTTGAGGATGCGCGCCTGAAAATCAGGTTCGACTATTTTGAACATATCACCCTGCCCTCTTTGCAAGGCCAGACCGATCAGGATTTTCAGCAGATTGTGTTATCCTCAAGAATGATGCCACAGAAATGGCAGAAAAAATTGCAAGAGCTGTGCTATGACGTTTTAGGCGAGCAGCGTTGCATTGTACATTTCAACCCGTGGGGCCGCGCAGGTCGGGTATTTCGCCGGATAATACGCGGCTTGACTGATGCTGATAATGTAGAAAATGTTGCACAGGTCGTGCTGGATGATGACGATGCGGTCAGCCATGATTTCGTTGAATATTGCCGCCAAGAAAGCCTGAATGCTGCCCGGAATTTCACCAGCCCCGAAGATTACACCTACATTTCATTTCCGCGTGGATATTCAATGCAGATCGGCGGCGGCGAACTCCGCTTTGTTGAGCGCAAGGTAGAGTATAACAATCAAGGCCTGACGCTTGTTGCACCGGGCACGACACAACAAAATCCGTTTAACATCAGTCATAAAAAGGTCGGCGAACGCCGCCCGTCCCGCGTGATTAATGACCGCAAGCACTGTTATATCCGCACAGTGCATCAGGATAATGATTCACGCGCCATACATGGACAAACCGATGAAATCCCGCTGGAATCCGTGCAGGAAAAATTCCCTTGGGCCGGTGCATTCCACCAGCATGTAACAGGCGCTTAAAGCGTCAAAACCAGCCACAGGATCGACACCGGCCAAATCGCGATGCCGGCAATTTCGCGTTTTGTGACAGCCGAACCGCGTGCTGTCCAGCTTGACAGAAAAAAGCGAAATATGAACCGGTCAAACAGGGAATTATATTTTTTGCGCCACTTGCCCTGCAATGAAAGACTGTTAACCTGCCCTGACGCAACAAACCTGAAACAGGGATTAACAACATGCAAATGAATGAACTGGGCCGCACCGGTCTGATGGTAAGCGAGCTTTGTCTGGGCTCAATGACTTGGGGCACGCAAAACACCACCGATCAGGCCCATGCCCAGATTGACATGGCGCTGGCGCATGGCATTAATTTTCTGGACACGGCCGAAATCTATCCGGTCAATCCGGTATCGGCCGAAACTGTTGGCAAAACCGAAAGCATCATTGGCGAATGGATTGCCAAAACCGGTCGGCGCTCGGATTTCATCCTGGCCACCAAGGTTTCGGGGGCCAACGGCGGTTCTGTGCGTCAGGGCCGCGGATTTTGCGCTGAAAACATTGCCGAGGCTGTTGATAATTCATTGAAACGGCTGCAAACCGACTACATTGATCTTTATCAGTTGCATTGGCCCAATCGCGGATCCTACATGTTTCGGCAAAACTGGGATTATGACCCGTCCGGCCAGAACCGCGACGAAACCGTGGCCCATATGCAGGATGTTCTGGGTGAACTGGAACGCCAGATTGCAGCCGGCAAAATCCGCCATCTCGGCCTGTCCAATGAAAGCGCCTGGGGCAGTGCCATGTGGTTGCGCGCCAGCGAGCAGGGCCATGGCCCGCGCATGGTTTCGATCCAGAATGAATATTCGTTGTTGTGCCGGATGTTTGACACCGATCTGGCCGAAATGAGTGTGAACGAAGATGTCGGTTTGCTGGCCTATTCGCCACTGGCGGCCGGTTTGTTGTGCAACAAATATAAACGCGATGTTACGCCAAAAGGCACGCGCCGCGCCCTTAACGGAACATTGGGCGGGCGCATCAGCGATCGGGTTTGGGACGCCGCCGCAGCTTACGAAGATATCGCGGCGCGCCACGGGCTGGACATAAACCAGATGGCGCTGGCCTGGTGCCGCACACGCCCGTTTATGACCTCGGCGATTTTTGGCGCTACAGACATGAAACAGCTGGAAACATCGCTGGGATCCGTTGACGTCGAATTATCAAACGAGGTGCTGGCAGACATCAACACCGCCCATAAATCCCACCCGATGCCATTTTAGCCGGAGCACGCAATGAAAAACCTGATTTTATCCACGTTCCTGTTGCTAACGGCCTGCACACCAGCGCCGCAGCAGGTGCCAACATTTCGCAATAAAACTGCGCCGATTACATCAATTGCACTGTTTGATGCGACCAAATTTTCAGGCTCGTGGCAGGTGGTGGCATCCTATCAGCAGCAGCTATGCGCGCTCGATGTGGCTTTGGTGAAACCCGACAGGTTGAACTGGGCCGAATATAAATGCGCGGGCAGCATTGATCGAATGGAGGCTTTGATAACCGGGCCGGGGCGCTTTAGCCCAGAGGCCGGTTTGCACAAAGCGCAGAGCCATTGGGTGATGTGGGTGGATCAAAGTTATCGAACCGCAGTGATCGGCACTCCGGGCGGAGAGTTTGGCATGATTTTAAACCGTGGGCATGATATTGCGGCGGATCGAATGAAAGCGGCACGCGAAATACTGGCGTGGAATGGCTATGATTTGGCAGCGCTGGTTTTGAGGGAGCATGATTAAACAACAT
>DOHJ01000097.1:10775-18972 GCA_003535335.1 Paracoccaceae bacterium
GATTAAACACTGTGCAAATCGCTCTAGCCCTTGATCCTTTGCTGCGTTAAGAACCCCCAACCAGTTACAAAGGCACCCAAAATGGCACGTATCCTGATCACCTCCGCCCTGCCCTATATCAACGGCATCAAACATCTTGGCAATTTGGTCGGCAGCCAATTACCGGCCGATCTTTATGCCCGTTATTGCCGTGGGCGCGGCCACGAAGTCATGTTTATCTGCGCCACAGACGAGCACGGAACCCCTGCCGAACTGGCCGCTGCCAAAGCCGGAATTCCGGTGGCCGATTATTGCGCCCAATTGCACAAGGTGCAGGCCGATATTGCCGATGGTTTTCGGCTTTCATTTGATCACTTTGGTCGCTCCTCCAGCCCGCAAAACCACGAATTGACCCAACATTTCGCCGCCCGTCTGGCCGATAACAACCTAATCGAGGAAGTCAGCGACAAACAGGTTTATTCAAAGACCGACAAACGGTTTTTACCGGACCGTTATATCGAGGGAACCTGCCCCAATTGCGGCTATGAACAGGCCCGAGGCGATCAATGCGATGAATGCACCAAACCGCTGTCTCCGGTTGATTTGATCGAACCCTATTCCACCATTTCCGGCTCTAAAGATCTGGAGGTGCGTGAAACCAAACACCTGTTCCTGCGCCAATCCAGAATGGTCGACCAACTGGATGAATGGATTTGTAGCAAATCGGATTGGTCAATCCTGACCACCTCGATCGCTAAAAAATGGCTGGATGATGGCGACGGTTTGCGTGATCGTGGCATCACCCGCGATCTGGACTGGGGCGTGCCTGTGCCGGAGATGCCGGGCAAGGTTTTTTACGTCTGGTTTGACGCCCCGATTGAATATATCGGTGCAACGGCCGAATGGGCACAAACCCAAGGTCTGGACGATGCTGCATGGCAGCGCTGGTGGCGCACCGACAAAGGCGCCGATGATGTGCGCTACGTTCAATTTATGGGCAAAGACAACGTGCCGTTTCACACCCTGTCATTTCCGGTCACCATCATGGGCTCAAACGAGCCTTGGAAGCTGGTCGATTACATCAAATCCTTTAACTACCTGAATTACGACGGCGGTCAGTTTTCAACCTCGCGCGGGCGCGGTGTGTTTATGGATCAGGCGCTGTCGATCCTGCCGTCCGATTACTGGCGCTGGTGGCTTTTGTCCCACGCACCGGAAAATTCCGATAGCGAATTTACTTGGGAAAACTTTCAGGCCTCGGTGAACAAGGATCTGGCCGATGTGCTGGGCAATTTTGCCTCGCGCGTGACCAAATTCTGCCGTGCCAAGTTTGGCGAGGTGGTGCCCGAAGGCGGCGAATATGGCGCGGACGAAAAGGCGCTGATTGAAACCCTGACAAAACGCATCAAAGCCTATGGCGAACACATGGATGCGATGGAAATCCGCAAATCCGCCGCCGAGCTGCGCGCCATCTGGGTTGCCGGCAATGAATATCTGCAAACGGCCGCGCCATGGAGCAAATTCAAAACCGATCCCGCCGCCGCCGCCGCCATAATCCGGCTATCGCTAAACCTGATCCGGCTTTATGCGGTACTGTCTGCACCCTTCATTCCCGATGCGGCCAAAGCCTTGCAAGACGCGATGAAATGCGCTGACACCAGTTGGCCCGATGACGTGCAAGCCGCCCTGAACACCCTGCCCGCCGGTCATGAATTCACTGTGCCAGAGGTCACATTTGCCAAAATTTCCGACGCCCAGCGCGAAGAATGGCAACAGCAGTTTTCCGGCAAACGCGATTAGGGCTGCCCAGCGGCGACAAACCCCATTGCCCGCCCCGCCCGCTGTGCTTTAGGATAGGCCAACAAAACCAATAAAAAGCAGAAAACCATGCCAGCAGACGACCTTCTTTCGGGCAACAGCCCCGAGAAAAAATACGATGCCTCCTCGATCGAAGTGCTGGAGGGGCTGGAAGCCGTGCGCATGCGCCCCGGCATGTATATCGGCGGCACCGATGCGCGCGCCCTGCATCATCTGGTGGCCGAGGTTTTAGATAACTCGATGGACGAGGCCGTGGCCGGTCACGCAACCCGCATCGAAGTCGAGCTGCACGATAATTATTCCGTCACCATCCGTGACAACGGCCGTGGTATTCCGGTGGACCCGCACCCGAAATTCCCCGACAAATCCGCGCTCGAGGTGATTTTATGCACCCTGCACGCCGGTGGTAAATTCAACGGCGACAACTACGCCACTTCGGGTGGCCTAAACGGGGTTGGGTCCTCGGTGGTGAACGCGTTGTCTGACAGCATGGTTGTCGAAGTGGCGCGCGATCGAAAATTGTACCGGCAAAGTTTCTCGCGCGGCCTGCCTTTGGGCCCGATTGCCGAAATCGGTGCCGCCCCCAACCGGCGTGGCACCACGGTTACATTTCACCCTGACGCCGAAATATTCGGCACGCTGAAGTTCAAGCCATCGCGCCTGTGTGATCTGGTCAAATCCAAGGCATTCCTGTTTTCCGGCGTCGAAATCCGCTGGAAATCGGCGGTGGCCGATGGCGAAATGCCCCAGAGCGCCAAATTTCACTATCCCGGCGGGCTGGCCGAATACCTGACCGAGGTTCTGGGCAGTGCCGCAACTTATGCCGAGGCGCCATTTTCCGGCAAGGTCGAGTTTGGCGAAAAATTTGGCGAGGCCGGTTATGTGGAATGGGCCATTAACTGGACCCCGTCGCGCGACGGTTTTATCAACAGCTATTGCAACACGGTGCCCACCCGCGAGGGCGGCACCCACGAGGCCGGATTTTGGGCCGCAATCCTGAAAGGCATCCGCGCTTATGGCGAATTGGTTGGCAATAAAAAATCCGCCTCGATCAACCGCGATGACCTGAGCACCGGTGGCTGTGCGCTGGTTTCGGTATTCATTGCCAACCCCAGCTTTGTTGGTCAAACCAAAGACCGCCTGTCAAATGAATCCGCCCAGAAAATGGTGGAAAATTCGGTGCGGGACCATTTTGATAACTGGCTGGCAGCCGATACAAAATCAGCCGGTGCCATTCTGGATTTTCTGGTGCTGAGGGCCGAGGAACGCCTGAAACGCCGGGCCGAAAAAGAAACCCAGCGAAAATCGGCCACCAAAAAGCTGCGCCTGCCCGGCAAGCTGACCGATTGTTCAAACAACAGCCGTGAAGGCACGGAATTATTTATCGTGGAAGGCGATTCTGCGGGGGGATCGGCCAAAATGGCCCGTAACCGTAAAACACAGGCATTGTTGCCCTTACGGGGTAAAATTCTGAATGTTTTGGGTTCTGCCAGTTCGAAAATTGGCACAAATAATGAAATAAACGATCTGTCACAGGCCTTGGGTGTTGGGCTGGGCAGCCGCTTTAATCTGGATGATCTGCGCTATGAAAAAGTAATCATCATGACCGATGCGGATGTTGACGGTGCCCACATTGCCGCATTGTTGATGACGTTTTTCTTCACCCAGATGCGCCCGATGATTGATGCGGGGCACCTGTATCTGGCCTGCCCGCCGCTGTTTCGACTGACCCAGGGGGCAAAACGGGTTTATTGCATCGACGAGGCTGAAAAAGCCGCGTGGATGGAAAAGGGGATTGGCGGCAAAGGCAAGATCGACGTTTCACGGTTTAAGGGCTTGGGTGAAATGGATGCCAAGGATCTGAAAGACACCACCATGAACCCCGAAAGTCGCACCTTGATCCGGGTGACAATCGAGGAAGATATGCCGGGCGACACCGCCGATCTGGTCGAGCGGTTGATGGGTAAAAAACCCGAGATGAGGTTTCAGTATATTCAGGAAAACGCGCAGTTTGTCGAGGAGCTGGATGTTTAGAATAACAGGGCCACATGAGGGTCATGTTATTTTGCTGCAAGCTTTAAAAACCATCATGACCCTGCCCTATTTACCATCTCTGGTACAAACCGGCTGATCTGACCGCTTGCACCGTTCAAAATTTCAAACTAAAACTATCAACAATACCAAAAGCCAAGAGTCGCCCGCAAATAGCGACCACAGCCGGAAATGTATGATTATAGAAAGGTCTGCCATGACCCGCCCCGTAAAACTGTTGCGTGTTTCGTTTCTTGCTTTTTTTATCGCCATCACAGGGCTGCAAACCGCCAGTGCCGACACGGTTTACCCCGATAAAAACAGAATTGTGTCCGCCGGTGGTTCGATCACCGAAATCATTTTTGAGCTGGGAGAGCAAGACCGCCTGGTCGCCCGTGACAGCACCTCTAATTACCCCGAAGCCGCGATAAAACTGCCCGATGTCGGCTATATGCGCCGGTTGTCACCCGAAGGTGTTCTATCGGTCAATCCCGATCTGATTATCGCAATCGAGGGCAGCGGGCCGAAAGAAACCATCGAATTGCTGGCCGAGGCCGACATTCCTTTTGTCATGATCCCGAATGAATTTTCACGCGCCGGAATTGTTGCCAAAATCAACGCGGTTGCCAACACTTTGGGGGTGGAGCAGCAGGGGGCAAAAATGGCCGCCGAACTGGATGCCGCGCTAAAAGAGGCCGAGGATAAGGCCAATGCGGTTGAAAGCAAAAAACGCATCATGTTTGTGTTGACCGCGCGCGGTGGGCGCTACCTGATTTCAGGGACCGGCACGGCGGCGGACGGCATTATCCGCATGGCAGGCGGCATCAATGCGGTGAGCCAATACGAGGGCTATAAACCCCTGACGGATGAAGCCATGTCAGCGGCCAAGCCAGATATTATTTTGCTTATGCAACGCACCGGCCAGCACCAGATCACCGATGAGGATCTGGCCAATCAGCCGGCAATCGCCATTACGCCTGCGGGCCAGTCCAAAAATTTCGTGCGGATGGACGGGATGTATATGTTGGGATTCGGGCCACGCACAGCCCGCGCAATTGTCGATTTGAACAAATTGTTTTACCCGAACGAAAGCTGATATATTGGCCGAAATAACCAGCCAGAGCGCCAGTCACAAACCGGCCAAACCCGTCGGGGATCGCCGCCAACGGGCCAGAATGATGAGCCTGTTTTTAGTCCTGCTTTTATTGGCCTCGGCCCTGTTCAGCCTGATGTACGGCGCATCAGGTATTTCATTTTGGTCGGTGATTTCGGACTTATTGGCCGGCAACCAGTTGGAATTACGCGAGCGCGTGGTGCTGTTTGACATCCGCCTGCCGCGCATGGTGATGGGGGTTTTGGTCGGGGCCTCATTAGCGGTTTCCGGCGCGGTGATGCAGGGGTTGTTTCGCAATCCGCTGGCTGATCCGGGTCTGGTCGGGGTCAGTGCAGGGGCCGGGCTGGGAGCCATTATCGCGATTGTGCTTGGTGGCTATCTGCCGCTGTATCTATCTGAAATATTTGGCTATTATCTGGTTCCCTTTGCGGCCTTTATCGGCGGCTGGGGCTCGACCATGATCCTTTATCGGGTGTCCACCCGCCACGGGCGCACCTCGGTTGCCACCATGTTGCTGGCCGGTATCGCGCTGGGCGCGCTGGCAGGGGCGCTATCGGGCGTGCTGGTTTATCTGGCAGATGACGCACAGCTGCGCGATTTGACATTTTGGGGCATGGGCTCACTGGCGGGGGCAACCTGGACCAAGGTTTTCGCCGCAGCCCCGATCATCTTGCTGGCAATGGGTGTTGCGCCGTTTCTGGCCAAGGGACTGAATGGTCTGGCGCTGGGAGAAGCCACAGCGCATCACAT
Source organism: Paracoccaceae bacterium (assembly GCA_003535335.1). Taxonomy (GTDB): domain Bacteria; phylum Pseudomonadota; class Alphaproteobacteria; order Rhodobacterales; family Rhodobacteraceae; genus Profundibacter. Next base: position 16,468 of record DOHJ01000097.1, read on the forward strand.
CGGCATCAGCGTGCAAGCTGTTAAAAACACTGCAATTTTAAGCGTGGCAGCGGCCACCGGAGCAGCCGTGGCCGTGAGCGGCGGTATTGGATTTATCGGCATCATCGTACCGCATCTTTTGCGCCTTGCGGTGGGGCCGGATCACAAATACCTGCTGCCCAACGCCGCCCTTTTGGGGGCCAGCATGCTGCTGGGCTCAGACGTGATCAGCCGCACGATTATTGCACCGGCCGAGCTGCCGATTGGCATTGTCACCGCCACCCTTGGCGCGCCGATATTTTTGTGGATCCTGCTGCGCCGCCGTGGCGTGGTTGATATGTGAGGCGCGGGTATGCTGACGGCCAAAAACATCTCTGTCACTCTGGGCAAAAAACCGATCCTGAACAATGTGGATTTTAGCGCCAATGCCGGTGAAATCACTGCTATCGTCGGCCCTAACGGATCAGGTAAAACCACTTTGTTGCGGGCAATCACCGCAGATCTGGAATTTAGCGGATCGGTGCATTTGAATGGTCATGACACCCGCCAGATGAAAGCTTACGAGCTGGCGGCTATTCGCGCCGTATTGCCGCAATCCACCAGTTTGGCGTTTCCGTTTAACGTGCTGGAAGTGGTGCGCCTTGGCCTGACCACCGGTGGCGAAGCCCAGCGTGAAAATTTGCCAATGCAGGCGCTGGCCCGTGTCGGTTTAACGGGGTTCGAGGCCAAATATTATCAGGAATTGTCAGGTGGCGAGCAACAGCGGGTGCAACTGGCCAGGGTTTTGGCCCAAGTCTGGGAGCCGGTGATCCAAGGCGCGCCACGCTGGCTGTTTCTGGATGAGCCAGTCGCCAGTCTTGATATTGGTCATCAATTGATGGTGATGGGTTTGGCCAAAACCTATGCCGATGCCGGTGGCGGGGTGATTGCGGTGATGCATGATTTGAACCTGACGGCGATGTTTGCCAATCGGGTCGCCTTGATTGATCGCGGTGAAATGGTGGCCCAAGGGCGCCCTGCCGAGGTGATGCGCGAAAAAACCCTGTCGGATGCTTATGGGTGTCATTTACGCATCAACACCACCCCGCCCGATGGCGAGGTGTTTTTGCTGCCCCATGTGGCAACGATTTAAGGCATCAAAATATCGCTGCGTTTAAATGTTGCGTTTTCGGTGCTGGCGTCATCATAAACCAGCATCAAAGTCAGGCTGTTTACGAACCCCGGATCAAATGTTTTGTACGGCATCACCGTTTCCATCGTCAACGCGTTGGGCTGACCTGTGTTGAGATGGCATTTTTCCATTTCCCAGATTTTGGCGGGGCCTTGATTGATCGAATAACGGATTTCATGCAAACCACAGCGCCATGCCAGCAGGTTGGATAAATACAAAAGATCCTTGCCTTCATATTCGCGCACAGCGGCCCAGTGGGCTTTGGTCATGCTCAGGATCGGTTTAACCTCGGTGGCTGTGGTGTATTTTCCGGTTGGCTCTTGGGGTTCGGGTTGCCAGCCATCCTGTGTTTTCCCATCCGGCGTGACCGAATTTGCAACCAGCTGATCATTCGCAGCAATAGCCCCGTCTGTGAACTGCGGGCTGGCCCCCAAACCGGTTTCAATTGCAATTGTGATAAATAAAATAAAATAAAACATGTGTCTTCTCCCAGACTTCTAAAACGCGCCTAATGCTTGCTTTTATACAATAGTCCTCAAGGTGATTAACAAAAACATGGTCATTCCTGTAATTTGAAACAATAGAACCTTTTGCCAACCACTGTTTCCAGTTATACAGTAAAAAAACAACAGTTTACAGAATAGCACAATGGCCAAAAAACCCAAACCCGGTAAAAAATTCAACATCGTCATTGTTGGCCAAAACGGGCGTTTGCAATACGAGGCCGCGCTGTTTGCCGCCTCCTTGCGCAAATGCAGCCCCGATTTCAAAGGCCGGCTGATTGTTGCCGAGCCACAACCCGGGCCAAACTGGGACACTGATCCGCGCATGGCCAATGCAGAGCTGCGTGAATTGCTGCTGGATTTCGGGGCGGAAATTGTGCCGTTTGAAAGCAAACATTTTGGTGAAAACTACCCGCATGGCAACAAAATCGAGGCATTGGCCGCAATGCCCAAGGGCGAGCCATTTGTGTTTTTTGACACCGACACCCTGATCACCGGCGATCTGGGCAAGGTTAAATTTGATTTCAACAAACCCTCGGCCTCGATGCGGCGCACCAACACCTGGCCGGAAATCGAGCTTTACGGGCCGGGCTACAACGCCAGCTGGAAATCGCTTTATGATCGCTTCGGGCTGGATTTTGCCAGCTCGCTGGATCTGTCGCAGCCCGATGAATATTGGGAGCGCTATCTGTATTTCAACGCCGGCTGGTTTTACCACCGATGCCCGCATGAATTTGGTGCACGATTTGCCGAATATGCCGTGGAAATCCGCGACAACACGCCCGATGCGCTGGTTTGCCAGTCGCTTGACCCGTGGCTGGATCAGGTGGCGCTGCCTTTGGTGATCCATTC
>DOHJ01000190.1:0-2170 GCA_003535335.1 Paracoccaceae bacterium
ATCGTCGATGATTTGCTGGATTTTTCCAGCAGGTCGGCGATTGGCAAAAATGTTGGTGATGATTTTCGCGAACGCAAATTAACCATACCATTAATCAAGGCGATTGCCAAAGCCGATGATAAAGAACGTGATTTCTGGAAACGCACGATTGGCAAAGGTGATCAGCGTGACGGCGATCTGGAACATGCTTTGGAGCTGTTAACCAAGCACGGCGCACTGGATGACACCCGCGATGTCGCGCTTGACTGGGCTAATCGGGCAAAAGCTGCGTTAACAGTTTTGCCCGATGATCCAATCCGCCAAATGCTAAGCGATATTGCCGATTATGTGGTGCAGCGGATTAATTAAATTCAGGCTCAATACCCTAAGTGCGGCTTTTCAAAACGGGCTGCCCGACATTCCCGCAAGGCCCGTCACATGTAGCGCCAGATTGGGTCTGGCGCGTGCAAAAACCTAACCGTCATTGGCCAGAACAGGAATAGGTTTTGCGCCTTCTTCTTTCAAAACCTGATCCAGACCAACCTCAAGCTTGCGTCGCATGCGCTTGGCGTCTTTCTCTTCTGGCTCAAACGACAATGCCCTGCGCCACTGGAATTTCGCCTCGATCTTGCGGCCCACCGCCCAGAGCACATCGCCCAAATGGTCGCTGACAATCGGGTCAACCGGCTCTAGCTCAGCGGCACGTTGCATGTAAGCGACGGCTTCTTCAAAACGCCCAAGCCGGTAAAGCGCCCAAGCCAGCGAATCGGTGATATAGCCGTCATTTGGCCGCGCTTTGACCGCGAGCTTGATCATTTCCAGCGCTTCTTCCAGATTGATCTGTTTTTCCAGCATCGAATAGCCCAGATAATTCATCACCTGCGGCTGTTCAGGGTTTAACTTTAGCGCCATCCGAAAATCGGCCTCGGCCTTTTCCCATTCATCCGTGCGCTCATAACTAATGCCGCGGGCATAATATAAAAACCAGTCGCCTTTGTTTGGCTCACCTGACAATTCCAGCGCTTTTCCATAAGCCTTGGCCGCTTCGCCGTATTTTTCCTGTTCGCGCAAAACATCGCCTAACGATGAATGCACCTGTGATAAATTGCCGTGGCTTTTGGTCAGTTGTTCCAAAACCTCGATTGCGGCCTCTAATTTGCCAGCTTGACGCAAAGCAGACGCACGGCCCAGTTCGGCCGCATGAAATGACGCATCATCGCGTGAAATACTATTGTAGGCTTTGGTTGCCAGATCATAGCGTTTTAATTTTTCCAGCAATCCGGCGCTTAACAATTTGGCGGCCGTATTGTCCGGGTTTAAATATTCGGTCATGCGGGAATAAACCAAAGTATAACTATCATCGGTTTCGCCCTCAATCGCGTTGGCAAGGGTGAAAAACACTTCGGCCATGCCGTGGGCCGGTGTGGTTGCGGTGGTAAATGGCAATTTGTCGCCCGCTTCCAGCACATCACGGATCTGTTGCACGCGCGGATCAGAACTGTTGCCAAAAACCGCGCCCAACAGATCCAGCGCATCCTGATTGCGATCCAGCTGGCTTAGAACTTCGGCATGGGCCAAAACCGAATTCACCGTGGCGCGCAACGGCCCGTGGCCCTCGCCTGAAAAAATCCGCTCGGCACCGGTGAAATCACCGACCGAAGCCAACGCCAGCGCCATGTGATAAAGACCAAAAGCACGTGTGCCGCGCTCTTTGGATACCTTGGCGAAATTTTCGATTGCAGCTGACATATTGCCGCGGCCCAACTCGGCCCAGCCCATGGCCAACCGGTCAACCAGCGCGCTGATGGCCTCGCCCTCTGACAGCATTTCAACCACGCCGTCAAAGTCTTCTTTTTTGGTCATTTCGCTGATTAAAACCATGCGAGATATCTGGCTAACCGCACCGGACGTCGCCATTTTTCGCGCCACGGCCACCGCACGTTCCACTTGGCCAAGTCCGATAAAAGACATCATGGCGTTGGCCAGAAGGTTTGGGTTTGACGGGTCGCTCAGCAGGGCCTTGGTGTAATATTCAGCCCCCGAGACATAATCGTTGGTAAAACTGGCATGCTTTGCCGCAAGATAGGCACCGGCGATGCTGTCGGCTGACGCGCTGGGGGCTGGCAATGCTGCAAACAGGCCCAAAGCAAGGGCCGCAAATGGGGTTTGGATGTTTTTTGGCACGATGTTT
>DOHJ01000190.1:2498-5119 GCA_003535335.1 Paracoccaceae bacterium
TGGCACGATGTTTTTTGGCACGGGATCAGACCTTTTTCAAACACAAGTTTCTATAAAGGTAGCCGCTCGGGCGCGGCAAATCAATGCAGCGGCGTTAAAAAGCCCCGGATGTTTGGTAACAGCCTTACATGTTCGGATAATTCGGCCCATCGCCGCCTTGGGGCGTCACCCAGGTGATGTTCTGGCTCGGGTCTTTTATGTCACAGGTTTTGCAATGCACACAGTTTTGAAAATTGATCTGAAACCGCGGCTCTTTGCCGTCTTGCTCGATCACCTCGTAAACACCGGCAGGGCAATAGCGCTGGGCAGGTTCGGCGTATTTGGCCAAATTTACCGAAATCGGCAGATCCGGATCGGCCAGTTTCAGGTGACAAGGCTGGCTTTCTTCGTGGTTGGTGGCCGAAAAGCTGACGCTGGTTAGCCGGTCAAACGATAGTTTTCCGTCAGGTTTCGGGTACTCGATCGGTTTGAATTTCGCCGCCGGCTGGGTTGATTCAGCGTCCGATTTTCCGTGCTTCCACGTGCCCAGCGGGTTCCAGCCGGTCAGATTGGCCACCCACATATCAAACCCGCCCAACATCAACGATGGCACCATCCCCAGCTTGGACCAGATCGGTTTGACATTGCGCACCGGTTTTAAATCCTTGGCAATTTTACCGTTGCGAATTTCAGCATCATAGGCCGTTAATTCATCACCTGAACGACCCTCTTTGATGGCGGCAAAGGCAGCCTCGGCCGCCGCTTTGCCTGAATGCATGGCGTTGTGATTGCCCTTGATCCGCGGCACATTCAGCAATCCGGCCGAACAGCCCAGCAAGGCACCACCGGGAAACACGGTTTTGGGGATCGACTGCCAGCCACCCTCGGAAATTGCCCGCGCCCCATAGGCAACACGCTTGCCACCCTTTAGCAGCTCTGCAACCATCGGGTGGTGTTTGAATTGTTGAAATTCGTGATAGGGCGACAGATACGGGTTTTTATAGTTCAGATGCACCACAAACCCGACATAAACCTGATTATTATCAATATGATAGATGAATGATCCGCCACCGACCTTCTTGCCCAAAGGCCAACCCATAGTGTGTGTAACCGATCCTTCACGGTGCTTTTCCGGGTCAATTTCCCAGATTTCTTTCATACCAAGCCCAAACTTGGCAACATCCGAATTAGCATCCAGATCAAATTTTGCAATCACCTCTTTGGCCAAAGATCCGCGCACACCTTCGGATAAAAACACATATTTCCCGTTCAAAATCATACCCGGCTCGTAAGCCTCCGACGGGCTGCCATCGGGTTTTTTGCCAAACTCGCCGGCCACAACACCGCGCACCTGACCAGCATCGCCATAAACCAGTTCGGAACAGGCCATACCGGGGAAAACCTCGACGCCCAGCGCCTCGGCCTGCTCGGCCAGCCAGCGACAAACATTGGCCATCGAAACGATGTAACAGCCGTGGTTGCTCATCAATGGTGGCATCGGGCCTGTGGGAATACGCATCTGGCCGGCAGGACCCAACAGATAAAACCTGTCGGTTTTAACCGGCACCGTAATCGGCGCGCCCTTGTCCTTCCAATCAGGGATCAGCGCGTCCAGCCCCGCCGGATCAAGCACCGCACCCGACAAGATATGCGCGCCAACTTCGGAGCCTTTTTCCAAAACCACAACTTCAATATCCGCATCAAGCTGCTTTAACCGAATTGCCGCCGAAAGCCCCGCAGGACCGGCGCCGACAATCACCACGTCATAATCCATTGCTTCGCGTATTATTTCGGCCATCGGTCTTCCTATCGCTTTGCTACTGCACCTTTGTGCCTTGCGTGTTTTGGCTGTTTACCCCGTTACCCCAAGCCGTTCTCAAGGGCAATCGCGACATTGCGTTACAATGGCAAAACCAGCAATGGTCCGTCAGGCACACTCGGCGGCGCAGATCAGCCAAATTTTGCCGCCGCGATCGGATCACTGGATAATAAACCGGCAACAGGCAACAATATGCCCACGATTGTTACCAAATCTTTGCCAAACGCGTGCCAATCATCTTATTTCCCTTGCATTCAACCCCGTGGTCGGTTTTTCTGCGTTAACCACCAACTTCACGCCACAAAGAGTAGCTAAAGAGAGCCATGGAAAAGATACCTTTAACCCGCACGGGCCACACCACGCTTGATAAAGAATTGAAAATCCTCAAATCCGAGGAACGCCCGGCCGTGATCCGCGCGATTGCCGAGGCGCGCGAACATGGCGACCTTTCGGAAAACGCCGAATACCACGCGGCGCGCGAAAAACAGAGCTTTATCGAGGGCCGCGTTAAAGAGCTTGAGGCGATCTTGTCGCTGGCGGATGTGATTGATCCCGAAACCCTGTCAGGCAGCATTAAATTTGGCGCCACCGTTCATCTGGTGAATGAGGACACAGACGAGGAAAAGATCTATCAAATCGTTGGCGAGCCGGAAGCAAATATCGAAAAAGGTTTGCTGAACTTGCGATCCCCGCTGGCGCGCTCATTGATTGGCAAAGAAGAAGGCGATAGCATCGAGGTTAAAACACCGGGCGGTGAAAAGGCCTATGAAATTTTAAGTGTCACCTACTCATAATTGCGAAAAGGCCGGTTTTGGTCATGGAG
>DOHJ01000036.1:0-5866 GCA_003535335.1 Paracoccaceae bacterium
GAGCAACCATTATGTAGCGAACTTTAGATTCGCTCGACTAGGTGTTGTGGTCTTCTACCAGATTCACCCCAACAACTGGTCGCAAAACATGCGGTTTTGCTGGATCATAAAGCGCGCTATCCTTAAAATCCTGCACTTGACCCAGTACAGGGCCAACCAGAATCAGAGCTGTGCGGGTAATCTTTTTCGCCCGCACCTTTTTACGGATATCTTTTAGAGTGCCGCGCAAGATGATTTCATCAGGCCAGCCAACCCGGTAAACAACGGCAACGGCACAATCCTCACCATAATGCGGTATCAACACCCGTTCGATTTCACGCATATTTCGAATGGCAAGATGGATTGCCAAAGTTGCCCCCGTACGGGCGAAATTCTCAAGCGTTTCGCCCTCGGGCATAGACGTGGATTGCATCGACATTCTGGTTAGCACGATCGATTGGGCGATTTCAGGAACGGTTAACTCTTGGCCCAAAGCCGCCGCCGCCGCCGCGTAGGTCGGCACACCGGGAATTATCTGATACGGAATATCATCGCTGCGCAGGCGTCTTATTTGTTCGGCAATAGCGCCATAAAGCGATGGATCACCTGAATGTACCCGCGCAACATCTTCGCCGCGGCGATGTGCCTTTAAAATTTCCGCATGCGTATCGTCAAGCGTCATCGCAACAGTGTCCAGCACCTTTGCCCCGTCAGGCGCCCCGGCAACAACCTCTTGGGGCACAAGTGATCCGGCAAATAGACAGACCGGACAGCTGGAAATAATGCGCTGCGCTTTCAAGGTTAATAGTTCAGGGTCACCCGGACCAGCACCAATAAAATAAACTGTCATGATAGGTCTCCATCTATTTTTCGGGCGTAACCGCGCGGGGTAAACATGCGCGGCCCTTCGCCAAGCTTTGCCAATCTTGAGTGTGACGATCCAACCAAAACTACGGTCAGCATATCGACCTCATCGACCTTAAGGTCTGATAGTTTTCGGTACCGGATATTTTCCTCGGGCCGCCCCAATGAGCTGGCTAGCATTACAGGGGTATTAGCAGGGCGATACTGCAATAAAATATCCCGTGCCTCGGCAAGCAAAGTGCGCCTACGTTTTGAAACCGGATTATAAAACGCAATTACAAAATCACCCTCGGCGGCTGCTTTTAACCGCTTAAGGATATCTTCGCGCGGGGTCAAAAGGTCAGATAGCGAAATTGCGCAAAAGTCATGGCCCAAAGGGGCACCAGCACGGGCCGCAGCACCTTGAAGGGCTGAAACACCCGGCGCTGAAATGACCTCAATTCGCCTTGCTGCATCCGAAACACCACAGGCATCAGGTCCACGATCCAGCAGTTCAAAAACCAACGCAGCCATGGCGTAAATACCTGCATCACCTGAGCAAATCAGTGCAATATTCTTGCCCTTTCCTGCCTGCTCCAATGCGTACCGGCAACGCTCTTCTTCGCCGCCCAGTGGAAAATCAGTGCGTATTTTTCCAACAGCCAGAGGCCCAAGAAGATCGATATAAAGACCATAACCAACCAGTTCATCGGATTGTGCAATCAATTGGCTTGCTTGCGGAGTTCGCCAGCTGTGTTGTCCGGGGCCAATGCCAATTATTGAAAGTTTGCCGCGGGAACGGCCATTTTGGTGTAATATAGGCTCTAACGTGCGCGAAACAGCGCATGTGCAATTTGCAGTTTTTTGTTTTTCGATTACCAGTACAGCAGCATCATTGGATGCAGCTAATGCGGCAGCCTCTGAAACGCCGTGGCACCCGACCTCGGCAAAAACCACATCGGAAGGGTTCGCCAGCTTATCCCGCTTTTCTTCAAGCTCATCTGAGGTAAAGAGACGAAACGGCACATCAAGCCGCTGCGCAACTTTTATAATCGCGGGCTCGTCGCCCTTTAGGTCAATTGAATTAACCGATGCAATTGCACCTTTGGCAATTCCCGCATCATCTAAGGATTTTGTTACCAAATCCCATAATTCATCAGGGTCAGCACCACGCGCACAACCTAACCCCAAGGCAAACCTTTTAGGGTGATAAACCAGACAGGTACTTGTGCCTTCTGCGGGTTTGTCAGTCACATGAATTTCAAATGTTCCATTTTTATCAGCAGGGATTTCAAACAGGTTCTCACCGGTTAACTTAACACCTGCGCCTCCCAAAATTGCTGCCATAACGGGTTTAGCATGTTCTGGGTTTGCTAGACGGTAACCAATTGGTGGATCATCCAAGGCAACACCCAGCGTAACATCACCGGCAGTTGTTATTGCCGCCAGACCGCCAGTTATATCCGAAATCTGTTTTGCCAATTTGTTCGCGCCACGATGTCCGCCCAACAATGGCACAACCACATTTCCATCATCTGAAACGGCCAGTACTGGTGGCTCATTGTGCTTGTTAATTAATAGTGGGGCAACGGCGCGGATCAAAATCCCACAAGCACAGATACCAATTATTGGAGTCCCAGATGCAAACAGGCTGCGAATGTGTTCCAGCGTATCAGGAAAATATGCAGCAGCAATATCAACACGTCCTAAGCGCCCATGCAGTTGCAAATCCATTGCCTTCGCAATTTTTTGAGCCGTTGGCTCGCCTGATCGTGACAGACATAAAACAACAGGTTTCACAGCCATGGATCACCCCCTTTTACTAGTAAAATCATAGAAAAATACGGTGCCTTGTCCGGTGCATCCACCAAGGGCATCTTGCGTTCGGCAGCCAAGGTTGCGCGCTCGATATATACGGCTTTTCCAAGCAGGCCCAGATCTTTGATAACATCCCGAATCCTTGCTAGATGACGACCGACCTTCATAATCACCAAACTATCCGAGAACTCAATCTGGGCACGCAATAAATCAGTCTCTAACGGGCCGGGAATAACGCTTAACACTTCATTCCTTGCAGCCAAAGGCAGGCCGAGCGCAGCCGCACTTGCAGTCATTGAGGTCACTCCGGGTACAATTTCGGTGCTAAACCGTTTCGAAAGCCGGGCGTAAAGGTACATGAATGAGCCATAGAAAAACGGATCCCCCTCACAAAGCACAACAACATTTGTTCCTGCGGCTAAAACGGTCGCAATTTCATCTGCCGCTTTGTCATAGGCCGCCTGGGCTGGTTCGCGTGCAGTGGTCATCGGAATTTCGATACTAATTTCACGCAGATTTGCAGAAAAATACGGCACCGCGATTGAGCGTGCAAAACTATCGCCACCAATCAATGCCGGATACGCCACAACCTTGGCTGTTTCAATCAGCCGCACAGCCTTTAAGGTCAAAAGCTCACTATCACCCGGCCCTAGCCCGATTCCGTAAAGAGTGCCGTTCATCGCTTAATCAAGCTCCATTGGGTAACAGGCCGCAAAGGTTTCCAGCTGGTTAGTTTGCCAATTTTATCGGACCGGCTAATTTGTATTTTAACCAGATCACCGCCATATTTACGCTGCAAATCATGCAAGATTGCTTCACTTTCAAGTGTGACCGTGTTTGCCACAAGCCGGCCCAGAGGGCGTAGTTTTTCCCAAGCATTCTGGAATGTTTTATGACTTAATCCGCCACCAATAAAAATTGCATCAGGCGCTTCCAGATCATCTAGCGCGTCAGGTACAACACCATCAATCAGTTCCAGTTTTGGAACGCCCAGCGCCAATGCGTTTGCGGCTGCCATTGCACGACGATCAGCGCGCGGTTCAATGCCGATTGCGCGCGCATATCTTGCGGCGCGCATCCATTCCACTGCAATAGAGCCACATCCAGCCCCGATATCCCAAAGCAAAGCACCCCGCATTGGCATTAATTTGGCCAAGCTAACGGCGCGAACTTCTTGTTTGGTCATGGTGCCATCGTGTTTAAATAAATCATCCGCCAAACCGGGAACCCGAGGCAAAAGCGCGGCATTTGTTGCAGCCACGCAATCAACCGCTAGTGTGTTAAATGGTGGCACAATGTTAGCCCAGCTTTCGGCCAATCCATCAAAGCGGGCTTCATCCTTGCCGCCCATATTGGCCAGCACAGTCATCCGGCTTTTCCCAAACCCTCTAGCGGTTAGGAACGTGGCAATTTGCGATGGTGTCTCGGATCCGGTTGTTAAAATTAGCAACCTTTGATTTGGCTGAATAAATGCAATCATCTGTTCAACTGGGCGACCATGCACCGTCAGGGTTTCCAGATCAGCCATAGACCAACCCATCCGCGCGGCGGCCAACTGGAAGGCTCCGACCTGCGGATGATAAGTAATTTCCGATTGCTTGATTGAATCACCAATTTTGACCCCGACAGAATACCACAACGGATCACCCGACGCCAAAATCACAACACGCTTGCCACGCAATTCGGTCAGTTTGTCAATCAGCGCATTGAATGGCGATGGCCAGCTAATGCGTTCAGCACCAATTTCCTGCGCCAGCGCATGATGACGATTGCCGCCAATAATGACCTCGGCAGTTTCAACAACGGTGCGGGTTGCCGAGTTTAGCCCGTCAATTCCATCTTCGCCAATCCCAACAATATGTAGCCATGCCTGCATCATTTTTCCTCCGGCAATCCAGCGGCTAATGCGTTTACTGCTGCGGATGCCATTGCTGACCCACCCCGACGTCCGCGCAACGCTATGAATTCACAACCTCTTGGGTTTTGGGCTAACTCTGCCTTGCTTTCTGCTGCTCCGACAAACCCTACGGGAAAACCGAGGATTAGTGCCGGTTTCGGCCAACCACTGTCTAATAATTCGAGTAAATGAAACAAGGCTGTTGGCGCATTGCCAATAACAACAACAGCGCCTTTAATCTGGTCACGCCACAATTCAACTGCAGCAGCAGATCGTGTGTTACCAATTTCTGTGGCAAGATTTTGAACCGAGGGATGGTTAAGCGTTACAATAACGTCGTTGTTTGCAGGAAGATAGCGGCGAATTATGCCCGCGCCAACCATTTCACAATCACATAAAACCGGCGCACCAGTCTCTAACGCGGCTTTTCCTGCACGATATGCATTGCCTGAGTATGCCAGCCGGTCTGCAACCTCGACCATCCCGCATGCATGAATTAAACGGATTGCTACGGATTCCAGCCCCGCATCAAAGCGCTCCAAACGCGCTTCGCGTCGAACTGTTGCATAACTTTCGGCGTATATTGCGGAGGGCTCTTTTTTATACGGTCTCATGGGGCACCTTAAACGGGGGTTTTTTGCGCGCACTTTCCGGCCCATGCGGGTGTTTGGCGTGGGGGTATTCAGGGTGTGCATGATCATGATGTGCGTGATCGTGATCATGGTTGTGGTGGCCATCATGGTGATGATGGTGGTGGTCATCCATATCCAACCGACATTCCCCCGTGCAAAAATCATCACACTCCACGCAGGTTTCAACCGTTGCGCCGGGCGCATTTGCACCTTGCCCTTCAACATGGTGATGATGGCTTTCCTGTACTGCGCCGACTTCGGCCTCAAAACCCAGAATCTGCGTGCGGTATTTGCAGGTCCCACAGGTGGGCGGCGGCGCTTCGCCAAGCTGTTCAGTTATCCGTTCGGCAAATGTCTCAAGAACCTTGGGGTGGTCATTTAGATAAGGGGCCTTAATAAACTGAATATCCGGGTGTGCAGCTGCGACTCGATCGGTAAAGCCGTAAATCCGGTCAATCAAAACACCGGCAAAAAGGAAATACGGAAACACGATTACCCGCTTATAACCCAGTTTGGCAGTATGTTCCAAACAGGGTTGCACCAGCGGGAAGGTCACACCGGAATAGCCGATTTCACACCAGCCAAAGCCCATTCCTTCCCAAAGCATCCGGCCAATTTTGGCGACATTTCCATTGGCATCGGGATCAGAAGCACCACGGCCGATAATCACCAGACAGGTTTCTTCTAGCGGCAAATC
>DOHJ01000036.1:6259-15497 GCA_003535335.1 Paracoccaceae bacterium
GCGATCATTTTGGCATCGACACCCAGCTCGCGACCATAGGTCAGGTTAATGTTGTGTTTTTTAGCATAGGTATTCAAAACGGTTGGAATGTCATTTTTGCTGTGCATGGCGGCAAATAACATTCCCGGAACGGCCAGTATCCGGTCACAGCCAGAATTGCGAAGCCGGTCCAACCCATCACGGATTACAGGATTGGCAAATTCCAGATAGCCATAATCAACTTCCCAGTCATTGGGCAGCAACGCGGGCAGCTTTTCGGCTAGGACGGCGAATTCATTCACCGCATCCTGGCTACGTGACCCGTGGCCACAAATCATCACACCGATTTTGCTCATTCGCACAATTCCTTTCAAACCGCCCAACTGGTCAGTGACAGGAACGTATGCTCCCGACGATGCTGTTATAAATCCCCTGTTTGGGTCAATTCTTCACAGCCAACCGTTCTGGCCCGATGGGCTTCGTCTGGTATCGATATACTGCCGCATCAATTTGGCCGCAATCTGTTTTGCAACAAATACACGAACACAGATGGATTGCCGATTTTAAATGCGGGTTGTATAGGGCTGATCAGAGGGTGATATTATGACCGCAGATCAAATATACAGCGACAAAACAAAAGATATGGAAACTGCCGAGGGCATGAATGATCTGGCGCAGAATGCATTTAGCGAAAATTACCCGTTAATCGCAAAGCAAATTAAAACAGGTTTGGGATTAGCGCAGGGAAATACATAGACATAGGTAGTGGGCCTGTCACCTTGCCAATTACGCTGGCAAAAATCATGGATTTACATATTTATGCAGTGGATCAATCGCCTCATTGTAAAACCATCGTTACCCGTAACGCTGACGAGGCAGGGTTTTCCGATAATCTACCATTTGATGACAATTCGATTGATTTGATAATGTCTAAAAGATCGGTAATGTTTTGGAATGATTTTATTGCCGCATTTAATGAAATTAATCGCGTGCTGAAACTGGGTGGTAGCATCTACATCGGGGGGGCAGTAAGGAATTAAAATAGAAAATTTTTGTACAAATGTAAGCAGAAAAACCGGGCTGGGTGCAAAAAAAAGAGCGTTTAAGTGCTGCAAGCCAACAGCGTATAGAAGCGAGCTTGAAACAATCAGTTGTTCGGCACTATAATTTTCACAAAACTGAAACAGGGTTCTAGATTTGTATATTGAAGAAATAATAGGCACTAATTCCGGAAATATTGCTTTGTTTTTATTTGTCGCCTTACTATTGGATGGCTTGTTTGGCGAGCCAAAATGGCTGTGGTCTCGGTTTGTGCACCCGGCAATATTAATGGGCAAAATTATCGGTTGGGCCGAACACAAGTTCAACAGTGGCGACAAGAAAAAAATCAAAGGTAGCATTACGGTTTTTGTTTTATGTATGTTCATGGTGGTAATTGGAATAATTGTCTCTAAACTGCCCGATTTCGGGATAATTCAGACATTAATTGCGGCAATTTTGTTGGCTCAAAAAAGCCTGACTCAACATGTTTCTGCAGTTGCTGACGCATTGCGTTTGTCGACAGAAGACGCCCGGCTATCGGTGGCGTGTATTGTTGGGCGTGATACACGAGATATGGATCAAACTGCCATTTCCCGCAGTGCAATTGAAAGTGCTGCTGAAAACCTGTCAGATGGTGTGGTTGCTCCTGCCTTATGGTTCTTATTGTTGGGTTTGCCGGGCCTATTGGTGTATAAAATTATCAACACCGCTGATTCAATGATCGGCTATATGTCGCCAAAATATCGTGAATTCGGCTGGGCCGCCGCTAAATTAGATGATCTGTTAAACTGGGTTCCCGCGCGTATTACTGCCCTTCTTATTTTGATTACGCACAACAAACTGGGTGCATGGCGCATTGTTTTGCGCGATGCACCACTGCACAGATCCCCTAATGCCGGCTGGCCCGAAGCCGCGTTGGCAGTAAGCCTAAATATAGCGCTTTCTGGACCGCGCAGCTATGATGGAAAAATGTGTGATTATCCTTATGTGAATGCTGAGGCATGTCACCACCTAACTGCTGATAATATTGATTTGGCAGTTAGGGCTCTTTGGCGTGTCTGGATTGCAATTGTTGTAATATCAGTTCTGGCATGTCTGACCTGGTGGTAAATCAGCCAATACCTTTGTCAGATCAATACGCCAATCCGGTTGGGAAATATCAAAAATTTCCTTTATAGATCTACAATTCAATCTCGAGTTTTTGGGACGGGGGGCAGGTGTGGGAAATTCAGACGTAGGTATTTCATTAACCTGCACGGCAAGATTGGCCTGCGCGAATATTTCGCGTGCAAAACCAGCCCAACTAATATTTGGGGCACCGCTAAAATGATAAACCCCGCTTTTTTCGGGATGGTTTACTAGCCCCATTGAAACTTTATAACAGGCATTGGCAAGCGCCGCGGCTGAGGTCGGGCCACCAATTTGATCTGCAACGATTGATAATTCATCCCGTTCCTGACCAAGGCGAAGCATGGTTTTTACAAAGTTATTTCCAGTGGCTGAAAACACCCATGAAGTGCGTAAAATAGCATGTGTCCCACCAGCCTCGCGTATAGCAATTTCACCAGCAAGTTTGCTTTTCCCATAAGCGCCTAGTGGAGCAGGAATATCTGTTGGCAACCAAGGTCGGCTACCCTTCCCGTTAAAAACATAATCAGTTGAAATCTGCACAAATGGAATGCCTTTTTTTGCAGCGGCTTGTGCCATGACCTTGGAGGCATCACAATTGATGGCCATAGCTTGCGCTTCTTCTGATTCAGCCTGGTCAACCGCGGTGTATGCGGCCGCATTAATAACTGCGTCAACATCGCTTTTCATAATCATTTCCATGACTCTTTCAGGGTCAGTTAAATCAACCTGATCGCGATCTACTGCCTGAACATTTTTAAAGCGCTGCAATTGGGTTGCAACCTGTCCGGTTTTTCCAAAGACTAAAATTTTCATTCTGTTGGCCCTAACATTATTAGTTAATAAACGGGCTTGCAAATTCGCTAAAAACCGGCGCTTTTGCATCCTTTTCAGAAAGCAGTGAGCTGTCTACACAATCAGGCCACTCAATACCAATATCAGGATCATTCCAGCGCACCGCAGCATCACATTCAGGGCTGTAATAATCGGTGCATTTATAAATAATTTCTGTGTCCGGAACCAATGTAGCAAATCCGTGCAAAAATCCCCTTGGTACTAATATTTGCTTACCATTTTCAAAGCTTAGTTCTTGCTTCACCCATTCTCCGTATGTTGGGGAGCCGTTTCGAATATCAACGACAACGTCAATAAATGCGCCACGCCCACAACGCACCAGTTTATCTTGCGCATGTGGAGGGGCCTGAAAGTGCAGTCCGCGAACCGTGCCCTTTTCTGACGAGAACGAATGGTTATCCTGAACAAATTCCAGCATTATTCCTGCCTCTTGCAGGGTTTTTTTGTTCCAGCTTTCGCAAAAAAACCCACGGGTATCATTAAAGCGGCGCGGAGTAAGAATTTTTAAACCTGATAATTTTGTTTCTAATATTTTCATTTTTAATTACTCACCACATATTACATCGGTGCCGCATGAGGGATTTGAACCCCCGACCCATTACTTACGAAGCAATTGCTCTACCGGCTGAGCTAATGCGGCTTACGCAAGTTTTAGACTTTCACACAGCAAAACGATAGCAAAAAATCATTGTTTGTTTTTGCCCCCCAGCATGACAACCTCACCGTCTGCAACCACCTCTGGTTCTTGCACGCCCCCCTCTTCTTCAGGGATGATTTCAGTCTCCGGGATGTCTTCTTTTAGCTTGTCATCAATAGCCCCGACAATAAGCGGCAACATTTTGGTCGAGTCAGGCATAGCAACTTCGCCCTCTTCTGGAACAGTCCAGCTTAGGGAATCAAATGTCTCGCAACCGTTACAGATCGGCACCCATTCACTATGGATATTGTTGCAGTGTTCGCAAATCCATTGTGGGCCTCTGGATGCTGTCAACGCATTGGTTAACCAACCCCGTACGGCATGGTCTTCGGAGCCTTCACCGCGTTCAATTGCGGCCATTATTGTTAATGAGCGTACAGTTGGATTAGTTTCCACCAAATCGCCCAGCGCTTTGCGAGCAGAAGGAAAATCTTTGGCTGCGATGTTTAGCTCAGCCAAGAGCATTTTGGTTTCTTCATGCGCTGGTTTTAATCGCGTTAACGTTTTAAATCTTTTCAAACGCTCTTTGGGGGTTTCGTCTGGATTAATCTTGGCAAAAGCCGCGGCCAAATCAGGGTGCTGATTTACAGCCCAAGCTTTTTTGATAATCCGGGCAGAATTTTTAGGCTTGGCCATTTCCATATTCATTTGCGCGGCCATAACAGCAGCAGGAACCAGATCAGGCGACAAGCGGTTTGCTTCAATCGCCGCTTCACGCGCTTTACTAAGCTTGCCCTCCAGCATATCATTTCGCGCTTCTGACAGGGCCAAAACTGCATCTCGTCTACGGTGCACATCACGGGGTAAATTGCCGTGCTTTAACTTGGCACTTAAGGTTTTGCGTGCGCCGCCCCAATCTTCAGAATTTGCCTGAAGCCGCAAAAGCGTGTTTTGGGTTTCTTCGTGTTTTGGCTTGATCGCAAATGCCTTTTCAGCCAGCAAAATTGCGGTTTCTGTATCACCCGCAGCCAATTTTTGTTTCAGTATTCCACGTACACCGACAAAGCGTGTTTTGTCATCTTTTAGCAAACGTTTGTAAGCTTCTTCGGCTTTTTTCTTGTCGCCTGCCATTTCCGCAGCCTGAGCAGAAATCAAATTGGTAAGTTCAGGTTTGTTCAGATAGCGTTCCGCTTTGGTCGCTTTAGCCATTGCTACCCGCCCCTCGCCAGATGCAAGTGCCAGCAACCCATCAGACAACGCTTCATATCCGCGCTTTTCCCGGTTTCGGTCAAAGTACCGCGAAATTGCAGTTTCATCCCCGTTCAAAAAACGCAGCGAAGCCATCAACAGGCCTAAAAGTTTGAACACCCCCCAGATAACGCCAATCAAAACGATAGCGCTAATTGCCATCATAAGCGGGCCGATCAGGTATTCTTTACCAGCGACAATAACCTGAATGCCTTCACCTGCATTCATTAGGTAATCAGCGCCAAATGTCATGCCGGCAATTGCGGCGATGAAAAGCAATATTTTTATCAGTGACCAGAGCATTAATATTTCCTTAGTTACCGTTTAAGCTATCGGATAGTGTTTTTATAGCGCGGATTGATGCACTACGCGTTTTTGCTGCAGAAAGCCAAGCTGACATTGCATTTTGTCCGGCTTCCGGCAGCTGGGCAACAAGCGAAACGGCACCCGCAATATCACCGTTTCCAATTGCCGCCTCGGCCCGCGACAAAACCGCATCCGGATCATCACCTTGGCGTGGCTCAAGCGAACGGCCACCGACTTGTGACTGGAAAAAAGAACCCAGTTTATCCATTACCCCGTCGCCTGATGTTGCTTTGATGGATGCTGCAAGTGCTGCACGTGCCGCGTCCGGAAAACCCTCTTGCAGCGATGCCAATGTTGGTACGCCCGTCTTGGCCGTGTCTTTCAAGACCTGCGCAATCTCCACATTTTCTGTTGCTGCAAGATTAGATAACGGACCCTCAAATGCAGCACCATTATCAAGCGCGGATTTTAATTGCGATAACGCAACCTTCTGTGCGGCCGATTTAGCCGTTGCATCGGCATTTTGCTCCAGAGCTTTTGCCTGCTGGGCCGCTTCTTTTATGCGGGCAGTGGTTTCTGACGCTATTTTTTCAATATCGCGTTTCTGGGTTTCAAGAAGTGCGCGCATTGACTGCAATTCCCGCTCATATGCTGCAGCCGCTTCGCTGGTCATTCCTCCAGCGTTTGTGACAGGGCGTTTCTCAAGCGTTGTCATACGTGTATCAATATCTGCTATCTTGTTAGATATGTCAGAAACAGCTTTGGTTAGATCGCTGTATTTAAGCTCTGATGACTTTGTTAAATCAGCCATTGCTTGTGTTGTTGTGGTGTCAGATTTAATCACCTCAATGGCTTCTGACATACTGGCCACGCTAGTCGTAGCCTTATCCAGACTCGCTTGCTGTTTGCCTACGGTTTCTTGGATGCTTTTCAGAACCTGCGCTTCTTTTGAGGGTTGGTTCATAAAATAATACGTTGCGGCACCAAATCCAATAGCACCAGAAACAAGCCCGCCAAATAACATCGGGACAAAGACAGATTTACGCTTTTCACCCTGCGTTTTAACTATTGCATTTTCCGCAGGGGTATCATCTGACGTTTCTTTTTTGACAGCGTCCGGTTTTGTTTCCTCTTGCGACTCTACAGCACCAGTTTTATCATCAGAATCTGCATCCGCTTTCGTCGCTTTATCGATTACAACTGCATCTTCTATTTTGGCCTTGGCTTTGCTTTTGGTACTGCTGATCGGTTTCTTTGCTTTAGTCACGAGTGAACATCCCTTCGAATCATATTCTCTTTGCGCCAATATTAGGTAGCACTGATATCCAGCCTAACCCGAGATTAAGTGGTTCTCAAGCAATGCTTAGATTTCCAAACATTTCTTGATCAATTTTAACATTGCATTCGCGTCCGGCGTTTTAGCTATAGAAACCTTGGTTGAACTATTTACTGGCACAGCATCTCTTATCGCCTTGCTTAATGCAATTATTAACAGTTTTGCATTGATCTGTTTGGCGCTGTCAAAGAATAGCTCTGCCGTTCTGGGTGAAAAAAGGGGAAGAATTAGCGGCTTTTCACCTGAAAGTGCAGCAATGGCCCCTTGATTAAGTCTCATCGGGATCTGGTGATAAGCAACAAGCCCGTCCACCCGATACCCGCTCGCTTGCAAGTTCTGCACAACTTCGCCCCGGGTTTGCTCCCCATGAATATGCAATAGCGGGTTTTTTACATTTTCACGCTTAAGCATTTCAATTAGATCAGAAGCAGAGCCATTTGCTGTAATGGTTTGAAATCCGGCGGATTTTGCCGCAATTTCGGTGCGTGGACCAACACAATAGGCAGGCAAGCCACTTTTTGGCCAATTTTGCACATACGCCTGCACCCCGTTTTCAGATGTAAAAATAAACCCGCCGTATGGTTTTAATGGTTTTGGCATCTGCAAGATTTCGATTTTCAGCAATGGTGAAATAATAATATGCAGATCGTCCCCAAACACTTCGTTGCACAAACCGGCGAACCTATCCGCCTGTGCTTTTGGTCTGGTCAATAATATGGTCGAGATTTGGCTGGACAAGTTTTACCTCTCGGGATTGTCTGCAAGGCTGCATAAGTGTTAGCTGTCCCTAACCTTTTTCGCAACCGGTAGAAAAATGAAACAAACACTCACAATTCTAGGGCTGGAGAGCAGCTGTGATGATACTGCAGCTGCTGTTGTGCGCCATGTTATGGATCAACCGGCCGAGATATTATCGTCAATTGTGGTTGGACAAACAGATTTGCACGCCAGTTTTGGTGGTGTTGTGCCTGAAATTGCCGCTCGCGCGCATGCTGAAAAAGTCGATCATTGTGTTGAACTTGCATTGCAAAAAGCGGCTCTAACCTTGCAGGATATTGATGCAATCGCAGTTACAGCCGGACCTGGTCTTATTGGTGGTGTGCTGTCCGGTGTGATGTGCGCCAAAGGGTTGTCTGCCGGTTCCGGTCTACCGCTTGTCGGCGTTAACCATCTGGCCGGCCACGCGTTAACCCCACGTTTAACAAACGGTTTGATTTTCCCTTATCTGTTGCTGTTGATATCTGGCGGTCACTGCCAATTTTTAATTGCAAACGGAGTCGATGATTTCAAAAGACTTGGCGGAACGATTGATGACGCCCCGGGCGAGGCATTTGATAAAAGCGCAAAGCTGTTAGGATTACCCCAACCCGGCGGCCCATCGGTAGAAGCCGAGGCAGTTTCAGGGAACCCAAAACGCTTTGCCCTACCGCGGCCTTTGGCGGACCGGCCAAATTGCGATATGTCTTTCTCTGGATTGAAAACGGCCTTGTTAAGGAGCCGGGATGCGTTGGTTGCCGAGCACGGTGGCTTGCGTCAATCTGACCGCGCAGACCTCTGCGCCTCATTTCAACAGGCAGTATCCGATGTTCTCGCTGTAAAAACGCGGCGTGCAATTGATCTATATCTTGAGCAAAAGCCAAGCCAGTCAATCTTTGCCGTGGCTGGCGGAGTTGCTGCCAATCAGCAAATTAGAGCAACATTAGAGACGGTTTGCAACAGTAAAAACGTCTCTTTTATTGCGCCCCCATTATCGCTTTGCACAGACAATGCGGCAATGATTGCTTGGGCTGGTCTGGAATTGTTTAGGTTGGGCCATGTCGATGATTTCAGTTTATCGGCAAGGCCAAGATGGCCTCTTGACCGTAAAAGCCCGGCTATGCTGGGATCAGGAAAAAAGGGAGCAAAAGCATGACTATTTCTATTCTTGGAGCGGGTGCCTTCGGTACGGCGCTGGCCATATCATTGGCACGGGAAGGTCAGAGTACTACCCTGTGGGCTCGAGACACAAAGCATGCGGATATAATGCAAAAAACCCGGGAAAATACCAGACGCCTTGCAGGGCACAGGTTTCCCGATTCTATTAACGTCACGAACGATATAGATCAGGCAACAAAATCTAATACTCTGCTACTTGCGATACCAGCCCAAAAATTAGCAGGTTTTTGCCGTGAGCAAAGGACTGAACTGAAAAACCGTACACTTGTAGCTTGTTGTAAGGGGTTGGACCTGTCGACTAATCTTGGCCCGGTTGCCACGCTTGCAAAAAATTGCCCGAATTCGATTCCAGCGATACTGACTGGCCCCAGTTTTGCCCAGGATATTGCAAAAGGATTGCCAACCGCGCTTACATTGGCCTGTGAAAACAAAGCTGCAGGATCGCAATTACAAGTTCAGCTTTCGACAAGCAACCTCAGGGTTTACCGAAGTTTAGACACTATTGGAGCTGAACTGGGAGGCGCGCTGAAAAATGTAATTGCAATTGCTTGTGGTGCTGCAATTGGCGCAGGTCTTGGCGAAAGTGCGCGCGCCGCAGTAATGACCCGCGGCTATGCCGAAATGCAGCGTTTGGCACAACGTTTAGGCGCAAAACCACAAACACTTTCGGGGCTTTCAGGGTTTGGTGATTTAACCTTAACCTGCACGTCCAATCAGTCTCGCAACTATTCATTTGGCACCGCTTTGGGAAAAGGCGACGGGTTTGATTCTAA
>DOHJ01000103.1:0-4055 GCA_003535335.1 Paracoccaceae bacterium
CTGTATTTCGCCGTGAAAATCCGGTTGCCCGCCGCATCAAAACTTGCCTGATCCAGCATCGGTTGCGCAACCGGCTCCGGCTCATCAACAGCATGGCTGTTATCCCGCGCGGCAACGGCATCTGCGGCCATCCCGACTTGGTTCCAGATGCCCCAGTTAATCGCGATAACACGGGTTTTTCCACCGTTGCGTGATTTGGCGTAGGCGTTTAAAAATTCATTCGCGGCAACATAATCAACCTGACCAGCCGGTGCCGTGACGGTGCTGGTTGATGAAAACAGCACAAGCCAGTCCAGATCACCATCGGCAAAGACCATTTCCAAAACTTCTGTGCCATGCAGCTTTGGTGTGAAAACGTCCTCAATCGCCGCGGTGGATTTTGCCAGCAGGGGCGCATCATCAATCACACCGGCGGCGTGGATAATACCGTTGATCTGGCCAAATTCGCTTTCGGCATTTGCGCGCAATTCCTGCATCTGGGTGATGTTACTGACATCAGCAGCACTCACCATAACCTTGCCGCCCAGCGCTTCCAGTTCTTGAATCGCATGAATACGCAGGCTGATTTTATCAGTTTTGCTGTGACTGTTCAGGTGGTCATCCCAATCCTGACGATCCGGTAATTCAGTGCGCGACATCAGGATAATATTTGCGCAATAATCTCGGATTAATCTGGCCGCGATGGTTTGGCCAATACCACCAAAACCGCCGGTGATCAGGTAAACACCTTGCTTTTTTATCAGAGGCGGCTGCGCGGTTTTCTGTAGGTCAACCGCACGCAATTCCTGTTCAAATCGTTTTTCAGACCGCAACGCCGCAACATAATTTTTGGGCGGCGCAATCATATCTTCCAAAATTCGTAATGCCAGCCGGTCCAGCCCAGCATTATGCGCTTTGCCCGGTTTGATTTCTTCAACATCCAAAACGGCGCAACATACCCCCGGCAATTCGCGCGGAATCACCCGAACAGGGCCGATAACGGTTGCTTTTTCAGGATATGGCAACGCCTCGCTACGCACTTGGGCAGCACCCGAGGTAACCGTGGTTATATGCAATGGAGTCGGTAAATTCTCATCGGCAATAGCTTGGGCAAGAAACAACAAGCTGTAAAATCCCTGCTCTAGGTTTCGATGGAAAAAGCTGCTTCCTGGCCGGAAATCTTCGTGTTCAGTGTATAACCAAAGGTGCAAAATTCGCGTTGGAATAGACCCGCTTGCAACAAGATCCTGCAACAATAAATCATAGCCATCGCGGCCATGTTCGGCACTGAGACTGTAATGCTTGTCAGAAATTTTAGCATACCCGTCGCCGCTGTGAACTTCGGTTACAAAATGCCCTGCAGCGCGCAACCGATTTGCAATCGTTGCGCCCAATCCGGCACGGTCCATAAAGATAAGCCAGCTTTGTTTTTCCGCCTGATCCAGCTCGGTTTCAAGATCAAACTCACAATCAGCCAAACGTTGCTGCCAATGGATGCGCGTGCCCCAATCAGACAGGCTCTCATTGCGGCTTAGGTAGGTTGAAACAGGGGTTTGCGCAGGTTTTCCGGGTTCGATAAAATAGCGCGTGCGTTGAAAAGCGTAAGTAGGCAAAGGCACGCGGTGGCGCTTTGCGTCTCCCCAGACCTGCTGCCAATCCGCATCATATCCAACAGCCCAAAGACGGGCGATAATACCTAGAAAATACCTGTCATCTTCAATATTTTCCTCGGGGTGACGCAACACGCTCATTACCTGTTGGCTTGGCACCGCGCCGTGCATCTGGGTCAGTGACCCAAGCGCCTTGCCCGGACCCATTTCAAGATAAATTCGGCCGGATTGTTCAGAAAGCGTGGTAATGCAGTCGGCAAAATTCACCGTATTGCGCAGATGTTGGACCCAGTAATCAGGGTCTGTTGCCTGCTTGTCAGTGATCAGTTTACCCGTGCGGTTTGACAGGAATGGCAGTTTAGGGGCGTTTAGCTTTATGGCCCTTAAAAAGTCACCAAATTTTTTCAAAATAGGCTCTAACATGCGCGAATGGGCCGCAATATCAATTGCAATTCGCTGGCATGAAATTTCTTGTTTTTGCAGTTTTTGTTCCAGCTTATCCAGCGCCGATTGGGGGCCGGATACCGCTGTCAATTCTGGCGCGTTCAGGCTGGCAATATCCAGATCATCGCCCAGCATCGGTTGCAAATCAGTCAGCGACAAACCAACACTGAGCATTCCACCGGCCGGGACTGTGTCAAACAATTGACCACGCAGTAAAACCAACCCGATGCAATCTTCAAAACTGATCACACCAGCCAGACATGCCGCGGTATTTTCACCCATGCTGTGACCCACCAAAACAGAAGGTTTCACGCCCCAAGCCATCCATAATTGCGCCAAAGCGTATTCAACAATCATGATCAGGGGCAGTTGCGCAGATGGGCGTTTCAACTGCTGTTCGGCATCAGGAACGGCATCACCTTCTGCCAACCAAAGGGCACGAATATCATAATCTATTTTGCGCTGTAGTATCTCAATGCCCCGGTCCATCCATTCCTGAAAAACAGGCTCGGTCTGGTACAAATCCCGCGCCATGCCGACATATTGGGCTCCACCGCCGGGAAACATGAACACCAGCTCCGGATCATCGCCAACCGGTGTATGGTCAAACACCCTGCGCATGTCGCCATTTTCCAATAGATCTGCGGCTTCTTCATGGCTCTCGGCCACTAAAACCCGACGTTTTTCAAAGGCGCGGCGTCCCTGTTTCAAGCTCCAGGAAACATCGGCAAGCGGCTGATCTGGATTGGCACGCAAATGGGCGGCAAGGGTTGCTGAATTTGCATCCAGTGCAGCCTTGCTGCGGGCTGAAATTGTCAGAATGTGAAATGGCCAATCGCTTTCATCAGAGGGCACGCGAACTGGAGCTTCTTGCAATATGGCATGGGCATTTGTGCCGCCCACACCCAGCGAATTAACACCGGCGCGGCGCGGGCCTTTGTGCGATTTCCAGTCTGTTAGGGTCGCATTTACCCGAAACGGGCTATGTTCAAAATCTATTGTCGGGTTTGGCTTTTCATAGCCAAGACTAGGCGGAATTTTTTTGTGGTGCAAAGAAAGCGCTGTTTTAATAACACTGGCCGCACCCGCCGCTGTGTCCAGATGGCCGATATTTGTTTTCACCGATCCAACACGGCAAAACCCGACCTCATCAGTGGTTTCGTTAAACGCTTCAGTCAGGGCGGCAATTTCAATAGGATCACCCAAATAGGTGCCTGTTCCGTGGCATTCGACATAATCTATCGTATCGGCAGGGGTGCCTGCCATTGCCTGGGCTTCGGATATCGCCGCTGCCTGACCGTCAACACTAGGCGCTAAATAGCCGGCCTTGTCCGAGCCGTCATTGTTTACCGCAGTGCCTTTGATCACGGCCCAAATGTGATCACCATCCGCAATCGCATCCGACAAACGGCGCAGCACAACCACACCCGCACCACTGCCAAAAACTGTGCCCTCGGCGCGGGAATCAAAGGCGTGGCAATGACCGTCCGGTGACAGGATTTCGCCCTCTTTAAACATATATCCGCGCCCATGCGGTAGCTCGATCGTAACACCACCGGCCAGCGCCATATCACATTCGCCGCCTTGCAAGGCCTGACAGGCGTAATGCATGGCAACCAAAGAGGTGGAGCAGGCCGTTTGCAAGCCAATGCTTGGGCCTTTCAAATTGAACATATGACTGATGCGGGTCGACAGGAAATCTTTGTCATTTCCAGTGTGGCGCAGCAGGAACATGCCGACATCTTCTACCAGATCAGGGTTTGAGCAGATGTTGAAATAGAAATAGCTGCCCATTCCGCAGCCAGCATAAACCCCGATTGGGCCATCAAAATTTTCGGGCGGGTGGCCTGCATTTTCCAAGGCTTCCCAAGAAACCTCTAGAAACTGCCGGTGTTGCGGATCCATTATGGCGGCTTCTTTTGGGCTAAAGCCAAAGAAATCCGCGTCAAAGTTCTCAAACCCATCCAGAATTGCGGCAGATCGTACATAATTCTTGTGGCGGGCCTTGCCCAAATCTTCACC
>DOHJ01000103.1:4390-7618 GCA_003535335.1 Paracoccaceae bacterium
AATCTTTCAATTCTTCGTCACTCAAGACCCGGATTGACTCCACCCCAGCTTGCAGATTGTTCCAATATTCGTCAATTGTGCCTGATCCGGGAAGATGTGCAGCCATACCAACAATAGCGATGTCACCATCGTTTATTTCGTATTGCTCTTTAATATCACTCATCTAGAATACCTCGGGGCTTATCGACCTTACAATGGCATCCGCACACCTGCATACACATCGCCTAAAATTTTAATAATTTAACTACTTTGTAATAAGAAGGATAAATCAAGACATTTTAAAGGCAACCAGTTTAATTACTGCTTCCCAGTTCAACCATAGCGCTGATATCCCTATTAGCGCCCCGATACCGGCAAATACAGCATCATGCAGCGGATCCCACGCGCCTTGTTTTCGGGCCAGCCAAATCACCACAGGATATGCAGACAACATTGCAACTCCCTGCCCGATTAGTGCACCGGGCAAACCCATAATTTGTATACCAACCAAAAGCCCGGCAATCATTAAAACGGCACGCACGGCCGCCAGTACAAAAAACCGTTTTGAATCACCACTGGCCAAGGCCGCCTGATCGTAGGTCAACACAATTATATGTGGAATTTGTGCGATTGCAATCATAACCACTACAGCACCAGCTGCAACGTAACGTGCATCATACATCAAGTTAACAAGAAGAACGCCTGAAAATGCAAAAAATGTTACCAGTAAAAAAACCATACCTGTTAAAATGAACCGCATTTTCTGAAGCTTTTTGAAATTTTCCACCGAAGCAGAAGGCGGTTTTTCACGATAAATAGGAATTAGAATTTTTCCAATCACCATCGCGCCCAAAAGCATGGGGAAACTGGCCAGAAAATAGCCGATATTATAAACTCCAAGCTGATCAAGCGATAAGAACTTACCCAGAACAATTTTATCGCCCTGACTGAGGGCAAAACCGGCAATTGTGCTGAGAAATACCCACTTCCCGAATCTGATCAATTCATCCGCCGCAGCTTTCTCCCAGTGAAAATGATTTCTTTCACCGGCCAAATACAAGCTGTTCAATACTAAATGTGCGGTGGTACTGATCAGCCCGCTGAAAACCAATGCCCAAACGGATTGTGTCCACCATGCCAAAAAAACCGCAGACGCAATTCCGATTAGCTGTGTAATGATCTCAATCAGCGTCACCCGACCCAGCATCAGATGCCGGTTTGCGGTGATTAGTCGGGTCGGATTAAATGCCATAATTATCAATGTTAGAGACGCAACCGGCAATAACAGCGTTAGTTCAGGCTCGCCGTAAAACCACGCCATCGGCCAAGCAAGACCGGTGGCTGCAATCCATAAAACAAAGCCACGTATTACCTGGATTGTCCACGCTGTATTTAAAAAATCAGGGTCGTCACCACGTTTGTTTTGCATGATCGATGGGCCAATTCCCAGATCGGAAAACATGGCTAAACCCATCATAAATACAGAAATCAAAACCATCATGCCGAAAGCTTCGGGAAACAATAGGCGGGTCAGGATCAGGTTAGAGGCAAGCCGCAATACTTGCGATGTTCCATAGCCGATTACAGTTAATCCAGAGCTGCGAATAAGCCGCGCCTTTAGGCTGTCTCCACGTATTGCTTGCCTCATCTTCCGCGCCTCCAGTCACCGCGATCTTTAGGGCGGCTGATGCGTACAGAAAATGCAACTGCGGCATAAATCAGAAACCCGAGCGGATGTGATATGGCCAATTTCAACAGCTCAAACTTACCTAGTTTGGGCGTGTTATCATTTGCCAACAGATCAGGATATCGGCTGCGTATTTCATCAACCCCTGCATTTTGTCGCCGTCTAACAGCCACCAGATTCATCCAGCCTTCGACAATCGGCCAATCATATTTCGCAGCAACTTTAACCCGTTCATGCGGGGCAAACATCAGCCTTGCATAGGTGTCGTCAGAAATAATATCCGGCCATTCCCCCCAGCGCGCGCGACCGGCCCCATTCATGGCAAACAAACCGGCACCGGGAACGCCATGTGTCATAAACGGAACCTGCCGGTAAATGGCACAGTAGGCTCGGCTGATAAAACTGGCAGGGCGAGGGATGCACAAAGTTCCGCTGGCGTATTGCGCCTCCGGTTTCTCCAATATTGTAAAGATTTGCGCAAGCAAGGGCGGGCTAACGATAACATCGGCATCCAAATACACCCGTTGATCAAAGTTGGCAGCCTGATCGCCGGCATTTAATGCCCCCGGTTTTCCACCCTTGGCCAGATCAATCACAATTAAATTCCAGCCATGGGATTTTGCATCACTGCTGTGATTTTGCGCAATTTCAACCGTATTGTCATCGCAGCCATTGGCCACAACAATTATTTCGCCATGCAAATCCCCGTCAGAGCGAAACACAGCCTGCAAACAGGGTCCGATAAAATTTGCCTCGTTATGGGCTGGAATAATCACAGTTAGCACAGCAATTTCCTCGATGTTTCAGTGTTGCAAAGTAAAGCCTCGGCAACGAAAGAATTAAATGATAGAAATTTATCAAACATAATATTTAAACAAAGAACCTGACGCAATTATGACCAAAACCAAAAGCAATCCACCTATTGGATATCTGATACCGCAATTCCCGGGCCAGACCCACATTTTCTTTTGGCGCGAAATAATGGCGGCCGAGGCATCAGGCACACAGATTGAACTGTTTTCAACCCGTATGCCGGCCAAAGGGCTGATTTCGCACAACTGGTCAGATCAGGCAATTTCGCGCACAAGGTATCTGGGCGCGATCAAACCACTGGCAATGTTACGCTGCATGCTATCGGTTTCGCCATTTTGGTGGGCGGCGGAATTGCGGCGCAGCGGGTTTGAATTTTTAAAAGATTTATTGATCAGCGCAGCGGCGGCGCGTCAATTGCTGGTTCAGTGTAAAAAGCTGGGTATCAACCATGTGCATGTACATTCTTGTGGTCGCGCCGCATTAATTTCTGCATTGGCCAAACGCATGGGTGGGCCGGATTATAGCCTTACCTTGCACGGTCCGCTTTCGGATTATGGCGTAGGGCAGCATTTGAAATGGCAGGGGGCAAAATTTGCAACGGTAATCACCCGGAAACTTATGGACGAATTGCCTGCGCAGTTGGGAAAATCATTACCGGACCGGTTGATTTTACAACCAATGGGGGTGGATACCAAGGCTCTAACAAGGCCAAATCCATATATTCCCCCAACTAAAGGCAAACAAATCCG
>DOHJ01000069.1:0-189 GCA_003535335.1 Paracoccaceae bacterium
GCTCGGGATTGGCATGCAGATGGCGGCGCCAACCTTTCATATCCTTGGCAAATTCGCCAATCCGATTAACAATCGCCATTTTGTGGACTCCTGCGTCAAATTGATGTGTAACTACAAAACACATTTCCCCAGAATTGGCAGTAGCGCAATGACTAAAGATACAGATTTGATAAATGATCCAAACGGCGG
>DOHJ01000069.1:263-2199 GCA_003535335.1 Paracoccaceae bacterium
TCGGCCCCCATTTCCGCAGCTTGATCAGCGATCACAAAACCCGCAGTTTCATGGCATTCAAAGCCCGGCTCGGGGTTGGCGTGCAGGTGGCGACGCCAGCCCTGCATATCCTTGGAAAAATCAGCAATGCGGTTAACGATCGGCACTTTGTGGACTCCTGCCCGAAAATATTGTGTAACTTGCGCACAGATTTCCCCAAAATTGGCGGTAGCGCAATGACTAAAGACAATGAGCTGATAAATGATCCAAACGGCGGCATCCCGCGGCTGCTGGAAATTATGCGCCGCCTGCGAGATCCTGAAACCGGTTGTCCTTGGGATGTTGAGCAGGATTTCGCCTCGATTGCGCCTTATACCATTGAGGAAGCCTATGAGGTGGCAGACGCGATCCAGCGCGGCGATATGGCCGATCTGGAAGGCGAGCTGGGCGATTTACTGCTGCAAACGGTTTATCACACCGCCATGGGGCAAGAAGCGGGGCATTTCAGTTTTGACAGCGTGGTTCGCAATATTTCCGATAAAATGGTGGCGCGCCACCCCCATGTTTTTGGCGACGCTAACCGTGACAAATCGGCCGAGCAGCAAACCGCGGATTGGGAGGCGATCAAGGCCGCCGAGCGGGCAGAAAAGGCCGAAAAAGGCGCGCTGGACGGGGTTGCCGTTGGTCTGCCGGCATTGCTGCGGGCCGCAAAGCTGCAAAACCGTGCCGCAAGGGTCGGGTTTGACTGGCCGTCAACCGATCAGGTGCTGGATAAAATCATTGAGGAATCCGCTGAACTGGTCGAGGCCAAAGATACTTTGGGCCAATCCGAGATTGAAGAAGAATTTGGCGATTTATTGTTTGTGATGGCCAATCTGGGCCGTCATTTGGGGTTAGACCCCGAAGCCGCCCTGCGCGCCGCAAACGCCAAATTTATCCGCCGGTTTGAAGCGGTCGAGGCAAAATTGGCTGCAATCGGCAAAACTCCCGTCCAATCGAATTTACAAGAAATGGATGTGCTTTGGGATCAGGTAAAGGCCGGGGAAAATCCATAACAGAACCGACACAGGCCTCAATCAATCATTGACCCGACTGTTTTTGTCAGATAAAATTGTGCCATAATTCAACCAACCTGGAGATTTTCTATGTTTGCCAAATTTCGCACCTCGCTGCTTGCAACTGTTGCCCTGTCCGTGGCAACGCCCGTCATTGCAGATGAAATCAATGTTTATTCTTACCGTCAACCTGAATTGATCGACCACCTGACTGCCAAATTCACCGCAGATACCGGCATCAAGGTGAACACTGCGTTCCTGAAAAAAGGCATGATCGAAAAACTGGACGCCGAGGGTGATCGCTCGCCTGCCGACCTGATTTTCACTGTTGATATGTCGCGCCTGTATGCTGCCCAACAAGCAGGCCACACACAGCCGGTTGAATCCGAAGCACTGATGGCCAACATCCCTGCCGATGTGCGCTCGCCCGACAATCATTGGTTCGGCCTGACCACACGTGCACGTATCATCTATGCTTCAAAAGAGCGCGCACCAGAAGGCGTGGCCACTTATGAAGAGCTGGCTGATCCGAAATGGAAAGGTAAAATCTGCACCCGTTCCGGCACACACATCTATACTATTGGTCTGATTTCCGCCGCCATCTACCACATGGGTGAAGAAGGCGCGAAAACATGGCTGCAAGGTGTTAAAGACAATCTGGCCCGCAAACCACAGGGTAATGACCGCGCACAAGTCAAGGCTGTGTTCGCTGGCGAATGCGATATTGCCATCGGCATGACCTATTACATGGGCAAAATGCTGAACAACAAAAAGAACCCCGAGCAAATCGAATGGGCCAACAGCATCAATGTTGTGTTCCCTAAATTCACCGGCGAAGGTGGCGGCACGCACGTAAACATTTCCGGCATGGCTTTGGCAAAACACGCGCCAAACAAAGCAAA
>DOHJ01000069.1:2263-2509 GCA_003535335.1 Paracoccaceae bacterium
ACCACATGGGTGAAGAAGGCGCAAAGGTCTGGCTGCAAGGTGTGAAAGACAATCTGGCCCGCAAACCACAAGGCAATGATCGCGCACAGGTCAAAGCTGTTTATGCTGGCGAATGCGATATTGCCATCGGCATGACCTATTACATGGGCAAAATGCTGAACAACAAAAAGAACCCCGAGCAAATCGAATGGGCCAACAGCGTCAATGTTGTGTACCCTAAATTCACCGGCGAAGGTGGCAGGACGC
>DOHJ01000087.1:0-784 GCA_003535335.1 Paracoccaceae bacterium
GCAGCGACGATGCATCGGCAGTAAAAGTAATGGTGGTAACCGGAGCCGGGCGTGGCAACGGTGCCGCAATCGCCCGTGCGGGTGGACGTGAGGGGTATAAGGTCTGTGTTAACTATTCACTCTCGGACGAAGCCGCCCAGAGGGTTGTCAATGATATCAAGGACATGGGTTCCGATGCCATCGCCATACAGGCCGACGTAGGTAAAGAGGAAGATGTTATCCGATTGTTTGAGGAAGTGGATGCAAGACTTGGTCCGGTTACGGCCTTGGTGAACAATGCTGGCATCAACTACATTACACCCTTTGCAGATTTCGAGCTGTCGGAGTTGCGCCGAATTCTGGCAGTAAACATCGAAGGCACCTTTTTGGCAGCACGCGAAGCTGTACGGCGAATGGCGGTTTCGCGCGGTGGCAAAGGCGGGGTGATTGTTAACATTTCGTCTATTTCATCGCGTAGCGGTGGTGGGCCAAGGGATGTAATCTATGCCTCGACCAAAGGGATGATTGACACATTCACCATGGGATTGGCCAAAGAGTTTGCCAAGGACGGGGTGCGGGTTTGTTCATTACGTCCGGGCATGACCGAAACCGGCATTTTTGACAGCGTGGATGGCATTGAGGCCGCGCGCCAGGTTGCCGCCGAGATCGTACCGATGGGCCGCATGGCCAAACCCGAGGAAATCGCCGCGCTGGCAATCTGGTTGTGCTCGGATCAGGCATCATACGTTACCGGCTTGCCATTGGATGTATCCGGCGGACGATAGGCATGGCTGTCTCGCTGAGT
>DOHJ01000087.1:1220-2640 GCA_003535335.1 Paracoccaceae bacterium
GCTGCCACTGATCAGATAATGCACCTGCTCGGCAATGCTGGTGGTGTGATCGCCGGCGCGTTCAATATTTTTGGCAATAAACAGCAAATGCATGCAGGCGGTGATGCTGCGGGGATCTTCCATCATATAAGTCAGCAACTCGCGAAACATGGTGTTGTTCATCAAATCAACGTCTTCATCGCGGTGGCGCACCTGATCGGCCAGTTCAATATCGCGTTTCAGAAATGAATTCAGCACATCGTGAACCATTTGCTGTACAATATCGCCCATCCTTTTCAGGTTTTTTTCCGATGATTCAATTGTCGGAGCCTGCACCAGAACGGTTACACGTTTTGCGATATTTTTGACATAATCACCGATACGCTCAAGACTGGAGGAAACCTTCATGATTGCAATAATCATCCGCAAATCATCGGCCATTGGTTGGCGTAAGGCCAGCAAACGCACGGTTTTTTCGTTGATTTTATGTTCTAAAACATCAATGCGTTTGTCTTTTTTACGCACTTCTTCCGCCAGTGTCGTATCCCGCGTGCTCAGGGCGGTTATCGCATCAATGATCTGGCTTTCAACCAGCCCCACCATTTCCAAAAGCAATCCTTCGATTTTCGCTAGATCTTTATCAAAGGCGTGAACGATATGTGTGTTTGCCATAATTCAGAGTTCCTTATCCAATACGACCGGTGATGTAATTTTGCGTGCGCTCATCGCGCGGGTTGGTGAATATGTCGGTGGTTTTACCAAATTCCACCAGATTACCCAAGTGAAAGAACGCGGTTTGTTGCGAAACCCTTGCGGCCTGCTGCATTGAATGGGTGACGATGATGATGGTAAAATTCTGTTTCAACTCGTAAATCAGCTCTTCGATTTTGGCCGTCGCAATCGGGTCAAGCGCCGATGCAGGCTCGTCCATCAAAATCACCTCAGGCTGTACCGCAATGGTGCGCGCGATGCACAAACGTTGCTGCTGACCACCCGACAGACCCGTGCCCGGCTCATTCAAACGGTCCTTGACCTCGTCCCATAAAGCAGCGCTTTTCAGGCTCTCTTCGACCCGATCGGCAAGCTCGGTCTTGGATGTGGTCATGTTATGGATTTTCATGCCATAAGCCACATTTTCAAAAATAGATTTTGGAAACGGATTGGGTTTTTGAAACACCATGCCAACATGGGCGCGCAGGGCCACCACATCAACGCTTTTGTCATAAATATCCTGACCATCAACCAGAATTTCACCTTCGACCCGACAGATATCAATCAGATCATTCATCCGGTTGATGCATTTCAAAAAGGTGGTTTTACCGCAACCGGACGGGCCGATAAACGACGTCACCTTGTTGCGCTTCACATCCAGCGTAATGTCTTGCAGCGCTTGCTTGTCGCCGTAAAACACATTGACGTTTTTAGCGGATACCTGAATTTT
>DOHJ01000087.1:3040-3405 GCA_003535335.1 Paracoccaceae bacterium
AAAATCAGGAACACGATCAACACAATGATTGCGGCAGACGTTTTTTCAAGAAAGGCGCGCTCGGGGCTGTCGGCCCACAAGAATATTTGCACCGGTAATGCGGTTGCCGGCTCGACAACCGAACTGGGTATGTCGACGATAAAGGCCACCATGCCGATCATCAACAGCGGTGCCGTTTCACCCAAAGCGCGCGCCATGCCGACAATTGCGCCGGTCAACATGCCGGGCAAAGCCAGCGGCGCAATGTGGTGAAAAACCGTCTGGATTGGTGTTGCGCCAACCCCCAAAGCGGCCTCGCGGATTGAAGGTGGCACCGCACGCAGAGCGGCCCGCGCGGCGATGATGATTGTCGGTAGCGTCATCAG
>DOHJ01000087.1:3787-4455 GCA_003535335.1 Paracoccaceae bacterium
CGCCAGACCCAGCAGGCCAAAAACGATCGACGGCACCGCCGCCAGATTATTAATGTTAACCTCGATAATGTCGTTCCAACGGTTTTTCTTGGCAAATTCCTCTAGATAAATTGCCGCCATAATCCCGACGGGAAATGACAGTACGAAACAAACCAAAAGCGTGAACGCAGTGCCGACCAAAGCGCCCAATATGCCGGCTAATTCAGGCTCGCGTGAATCGCCTGAGGTGAAAAATGCAGTGTTGAAAACTGTTTTAATTGCCTCATCTGCTTTTAGTTGATCTACCCAACCCAGCTGCATATCATCAAAACGACGCCCCGTTTCATCGCCTTCTGTGGTCAGGTTGCCTTTGATCAACATGTCCAGATCATCCGAGGCCACGACCCAGAAAGGTACGGTTTTGCCAACCAGATCGGGATCGGCAACGACGATATCCCGAATAGTATAAGCCGCATCATGGCTGATCATATTATACAGCTTCTTTTTATCACGGCGTTTTTTCACCTCGGGAAACCGCGTTAACAAAGCCTTTTTAACCAGCTTGCTGTAATTTGCATCTTTCACCGCAGCCCTGTCGATCACCTCGGGATCTAAATGAACGCTCAGTTGCACTTGCGTTTGCTTCAACGCCCCTGTCCCCAACCAACCGATTGAACCAATCATCACGA
>DOHJ01000087.1:4878-7227 GCA_003535335.1 Paracoccaceae bacterium
GTGATAGTGCTAAATGAATTAGTCATATTGTTCCCTGAAATGTTTGACGATTTTCTGTGCTATGACGTTTAGAACCAACGTAATACAAAATAAAACGATACCCAGCGCAAAGGCCGACAGGGTTTTGGCAGAATCAAATTCCTGATCCCCCGTTAACAGACCAACGATTTGCACCGTAATTGTGGTGACCGCATCCAGCGGATTGATTGATAGATTAGCCGCCATTCCGGCCGCCATAACCACGATCATGGTTTCGCCAATCGCGGTTGACGCGGCCAGTAGCAAACTGCCTGAAATACCCGGCAATGCAGCCGGCATGATCACCTTACGAATGGTTTCGGCTTGCGTTGCACCCAACCCGTATGACGCATCGCGCAAGGCTTGGGGGACCGAATTGATAACATCGTCAGATAGCGAGGAAATCAGTGGCACAATCATAATGCCCATGGCGATACCCGCTGCCAGCGCGCTTTCGGATGCGACCTCTAAACCAACCGATGATCCCGTCATTCGAATGAACGGAGCAATCATCAGAGCCGCAAAAAAACCGTAAACCACGGTGGGGATACCCGCCAGAATTTCCAGCACCGGCTTAACCAAACCACGAACGCGCGGGCTGGCATATTCGGCCAGATACACCGCCGACGCCAAGCCCAGCGGCGTGGCAATCGCCATTGCAATTGTCGAAATCAACAGGGTGCCAACCACCAGCGGGATCACACCAAAGCTGCCTTCAGCCCCAACCTGATCGGCTCGCAGCGCGGTTTGCGGGCTCCAATGGGTGCCAAACAGAAATTCATGCCACGTAACCAGTTTGAAAAATTGAAAGGCTTCAAAAGCCAGCGAAAATACAATGCCGACCGTAACCGCAACAGCGACCAGCGCAGAAGAAATCATCAGGATATAAACCACCAATTCACCTATGCGGCGACGGGTTTTGTTGCTTGATACAAAGGAGGCTGTGGATTGGTCGCCCATCTTGTGAAATCCTGTGATTAAAAATAAGGAATGGCGGGCCGATAGGAACGGCCCGCCAAAATTGTGATTACATTTCCAGATTTGTCAGGTTTTTAGCCTTGTCAGCCCACATTTTGCGCTCATCTGCAGGCATCGGGATCAGACCCTTGTCAGCCAGATAACCATCTTCACCAGAAGCAGCTTCGCTTGTGAATTCGGTCAGAAATTCTTGCAGACCGTCAACTTTGCCAACGTGATCGGCTTTTACGTAAAAGAACAAAGAACGCGATACCCGATAGCTACCATCGGCGATCAATTCAAATTCTGGCGCTACACCGTTGATTTTGCTGCCCTGAATGACGTCGTCATTTTGGTCAAGAAAGCTGAACCCAAAGATACCAAAAGCATTTGGATTGGCTTGCAGTTTTTGCACAATCAGGTTGTCATTTTCACCGGCCTCAATGAAAGCACCATCTTCACGGATTGTGTGACACAACGCTTTATAAGCCTTTTTGTCTTGCTTTTTCAGCGCCTTGATCCAGTCAAACTTTTTACAGCCGCCTTCCATTGCCAATTCGACAAATGCATCGCGGGTGCCGGATGTTGGTGGCGGGCCCATAACTTCGATTTTTGTGTCAGGCAAAGCAGGGTTAACATCTTTCCAAGTGGTGTAAGGGTTGGCTTGCAGTTTACCCTCGCCAGCCGGAACTTCCTTGGCCAGCGCCAGGAAAATGTCTTTCAGGCTGATATCCAGTTGCGCCGATGCGCGTGAATTGCCGATTACGATGCCATCATAGCCAACCTTGACTTCGACAATATCCTTAACACCGTTTGCGGCGCATTTTTCAACTTCGGAAGATTTGATGCGACGCGAAGCATTGGTGATGTCCGGCGTGTCCAGACCAACGCCCGCACAAAACAGTTTCAAACCACCGCCCGAGCCGGTGCTTTCAACAACGGGTGTTTTGAAATCGGTTGATTTACCAAACCGTTCAGCAACCGTGGTTGCAAAGGGAAATACGGTGGAAGAGCCAACGATCTGGATTTGATCGTCCGCGATAGCAGCACCCAATGATGCCGCATAAATGCCAGCTCCGAGCAGAGCGGGAGCGAAAGATGTCTTAATTTTCAACATTCCTGAAATCCTTAATTAAGGTGGACAAAACAGCCCGCAGCGGGCCTGCATACACCGACTAGAGATGGCACATGTAGTCTATATGACAGTTTTGTAATAGTTTTATGACGGGAAAATGCTATCCTCTCATTTATTAATGCGGTGGATTCAATCGGTCACGGCAATACGCATGTTTAGAAAATATTGTGGGGATGCAGCATATTGGGAAATCACCGAGAATGGGGCAATAGTCAGATTACCTGCGGCGAGGTTTTGCA
>DOHJ01000087.1:7298-11973 GCA_003535335.1 Paracoccaceae bacterium
AAACAGCCCGCAGCGGGCCTGCATACACCGACTAGAGATGGCACATGTAGTCTCTATGACAGTTTTGTAATAGTTTTATGACGGGGATAATGTTAATTTCCAAAACCAGATAGGCATAAGTTTTAAGGGTATCGTCAAGTTGACGGANNGTGACGGTGGATTTTTAGGTATTTCGATAACTGGTCCTATCACGGTTTAGTGCCGCTCCGAGCTCTCACTTAAGCGGCTATTTTTCAAAAGCCACGCATTGCCCGGCAGCGCATGTTTACATGCGTGAGAGGGGCTTTTGGCTTGCGAAGAACTGTGTGGCATTTTTAGTATTTCCCTTTCCTCACGAAGAAGGCGGTTCTCTTTGCGCAGCCGTTCGTTTTCCTGAATTAAGTCAGTTCGAGAATCAGATGCTGTAATTTGTATTGCGTTCTTCTTTGATCCAGCGGCTCAGTGTCGAAAAGCCCCATCTCGGGCATGTGAACATGCCCTGTCTGGCAATGATGCAACCTGCTTACGACTAAACCCACTCCTCTGTGCTACACGCACAACTTCCTGTCTAAATTCTGCTGTTGGCATGTTTCCCACGTTATTCTCCTTTGGTGCATAATACGCGGTTAAAGGAGCGGCACAATTCCGTGACTGGACCACTAAAACGGGATTGCTCCAACCTCATATAAACGAAAAATAATAATAGTGTTACCTGCGGCGAGGTTTTGCACGCAGGGTTGGATCCGCTTTTGTCGGGTCTTCGGGCCAAAGATGTTTTGGATAACGCGCGCGCATTTCTTTGCGAACATCTGCATAGGACGAGGCCCAGAAACCGGGTATGTCCATGGTGGTTTGCACGGCATTTCGTGCAGGTGAAAGCAGCGTTACACGCAAAGCTGATTTACCAACCTTCGGGTGTGTGGTGACGCCGAACATCTCTTGTAACCGAAGTCGAATTTCGGGGGCTTCGCCGCTGTAGTCAATCGGGATTTTATTGCCAAGTGGTGTCATAAAATGGGCCGGCGCAGTGCGTTCCAGATCCTGCTGTTGTTCCCATGTCAAAGATTGGCGCATAGCCTCTGTCAATTCCAGTCCCTTTAAATCCGCGGCTGTTTTTATCCCTGAAAGATGCGGCAACAACCAATCATCAATTCGGCTCATTAGCGCAGCGTCGCTAAAATCGGGCAATCCATCAACCAATAAAACCCGGGCCTGATACCGCCTTGATGCATTGCTCCAAGGTAGCCCCAGATCACGCACACCATCGAGCATTGCATGGGCAACCAAATCTGTTGGCACATCGCGCCAGATCCGGTCTGCCAACGTCAAGGCACCATAACGTTCCTGCTGGCGTGACACCACACGACGTTCACGACGCGACCATTCACAGTGGTCAAACCACTTGATCTGGTCACGAAAAAGCGCGCGCAAACCGGCTTCTGATATTTCCACGGCTTGCCTGATCCGCGCTTCTCGGGCATCACCATCCAGATCGGTTGCAACAATCAGCCGCGCACCCGCCATCGGGTCATCCCCCGACATGTTTGCACCCTTGCCCCCCGAAAGCACCCAGCGTGGAGTCTCACCCTTGCGGCGCAAAGCGACCCTGTCCGGATAGGCCAATGCGGCCATTTCCCCAAGGGTTAGCGCAGCTTTATCTGCCCCGCGCCGCAAGCGTTTGGCGTCAGCCCGAATGCGATGAACCGCGCCCAGATTTACGCCATATGGGCGCTCTTTGGCAAATCGTTTGGGATCTTTTAGTGCATCAATGCGCAAAGCCAAATCAACCGGTGCCCCGCGCAAAGGGTCGCGTTCCGCAAGCAACGCGGCAAATATTGCAGCCTGCGGCCCAGCCAGTGTTAACATATGCGCCAAGCGCGGATGCAGGGGCAGCGTTGCCAATTTACGTCCATGTTTGGTTATCCGTCCGGCCGAATCCAGTGCGCCAAGTGATTGCAACAAGGTTTTAGCATTGTTAAATGTGCCCGGATTTGGCGGGGTCAAGAGGGCCAGATCATCTGCGCCGGCGGCACCCCAAAGGGCCAGCTCCAGCACCAATCCTGTTAAATCAGCGGCCTGTATTTCGGCAGGTGGAAACGGTGCCATGCTGCCTTCTTCGCCTTTGGTCCAGAGCTTGTAACACACCCCTTTTGCCACCCGTCCGGCCCGTCCGGCCCGCTGGATAGCCTCGGCTTTGGTGACGCGTTCCGTTACCAGACGCGACATGCCTGATCCGGCATCAAAACGCGCCCGCCTTGCCTGCCCGCAATCCACCACCACACGAATGTCTTCGATCGTTAGCGAGGTTTCGGCGATGGCTGTGGCCAGCACGATTTTGCGCCCCTTTTTGGCCGGTGTGATCGCCGCACGCTGGGCTTTAAAATCCATCGCCCCAAACAGCATGTGAACCTGACAATCATTAGGCAGGCTGGCCAGCATTCCCGCCACCCGACGAATTTCACCTTCGCCGGGCAAAAACACCAGAACACCGCCGCTGGTTTGGGCAACCGCATTTTGAACCAGATCAGCCGCTGCATCAGGTAGACGTTTGCCCTTGGCAACGGGGCGGTCCAGCCAGCGGGTTTCAACCGGAAAACTGCGCCCCTGCGAGGTGATAACCGGTGCGTTATCAAGCATTTTTGCCACCGGTTCAGCGTCCAGCGTGGCCGACATCACCACGATCAACAGATCCTCACGCAAAGCGCCGCGCACTTCCCAAGTTAACGCCAACCCCAGATCGGCATTTAAAGATCGTTCGTGAAATTCATCAAATATCACCGCGCCGATACCTTCAAGCGACGGGTCGGTTTGCAGCATTCGGGTTAGAATGCCTTCGGTCACGACCTCGATGCGGGTTTGTTTGCTGACTTTGGCTTCGCCACGAATGCGGTAGCCCACTGTTTCACCAGCTTTTTCACCCAGCGTCTGGGCCATTCGTTCGGCGGCGGCACGGGTTGCAAGGCGGCGTGGTTCCAACATTAAAATGCGACCCTTGCACAGCTTTGCATCAAGCATCGCCAACGGTACGCGGGTGGTTTTAC
This sequence comes from Paracoccaceae bacterium, assembly GCA_003535335.1. GTDB lineage: Bacteria > Pseudomonadota > Alphaproteobacteria > Rhodobacterales > Rhodobacteraceae > Profundibacter. Next base: position 10,319 of record DOHJ01000087.1, read on the forward strand.
CGGCTCCGGGCGGGGCTTGCAGCACGGCACGGCCATGATGGCGAAGGGACGCTATGAATTCAGGCAGGGCCTCATCTATGGGCAAACGCAGGGTCACGTTTTACCCATAGCCAGACGCCAATGACGACGGCAAAGCGAAACATAGGTTTCATTCCCACCGATTTGCACCTGATCGCCATCGCGCAAAACCTTACCGTCTTCGTCTGTGCGCACCACCATACTGGCCTTTTTACCGCAATGGCAGATGGTTCGGGCCTCGCGCATTTCATCCGACAGCGCGAGCAAAGCAGCCGAACCTGGAAATAATTCCCCCTGAAAATCAACCCGTAATCCATAGCACATAATCGGCACAGTCAAATCATCGACAGCGCGGGCCAGTTGCCAGACCTGTTCCTTTTCTAAAAACTGTGCCTCGTCAATAAATATGCAATCACACGGCCCTTCTGAAAGACGTTTTGTGATTTTGGCAAACAGATCCTCGCCTGCTTCAAAGGTATCGGCCAAATCTGCAATGCCAATGCGCGATGAAATCTTTGCCTGTCCTGCGCGGTTGTCCAACCTTGCGGTAATCAAATAGGTCCGCATGCCGCGTTCACGGTAATTATACGAGGCCTGCAACAGGATCGTTGATTTGCCTGCGTTCATGGTGGAATAGTGGAAATAAAGCTTGGCCATGGCAAGCGTTTTGCCCGTTCACAGACAAATGTGCAAGCAAAGTTAGGTGGGAGTTCATTCCGTGAGATGGCATTTAAGCATTTGCTGCATATGGCCAAACCTAGGGTTGGAAAAAAATGAGGCCCGGACCCGGCATAAAGCCTGAGGGAGATCCGAACCTCGTGCACCTGTTACCAACCAAAAGGGCCTAAGTGCGGCTGCCAGATTGCTCTGACTCTGCTAGTCCCACACAGCAGAAACACAAAGAACCCCCACCTCAACCTGCACTGGGTGTGCCGGCCACTCGCTACAACCCCAAAACACGGGATTGAATTTATATATGACAAATCTGAATAAAACTATTAATGGGAAAAGGAATGGGCATTTCCCCCTAATTGGGTTACGTATTAGTCTGGAGATATTAAATGGTTGATGTAAAAAAATACCTGAAAAAGCACACCGAAGCATTGGTAAAAGATGTCGGCATTGAAACAGCCTGTCAGCTGACGGGTAAATCCAAGGCAACCCTTGGCCGGTATTATTCAGAATCGGACGAGCATACAGACCGGTTTATGCCGATAGATGCTGTCGCCCAACTGGAAAAAGAAGCGTCTTATCCACATGTTACTTCGGCTTTGGCAGATTTGTGCGGTGTAACCATTTCGTTTAATTTGGAAAAACGCAATATGCCGACCAAAGGCGGTGTGAATTCCGATGTCATAGCCCTGTCACAGCGGTTTGCCATGTTGATGTCGGAATATAGCCAGTCAATTGAAGACGGTGTTATCACCATTAACGAGGCCAAACGCCTGTTACGTGAAACATTGGCCTTACAGCATGTATTAATGGATATGAAATTGCATCTGGAAGATGATCAGCCGTAAACATGTGAAGTCAAGGACAAGATGGCCAAAGAAAATGCCGGAGCCTTTGGCATAGCGCCGCAACGGGTCTTTGGTTTTTCCAGTCAGAGGATTTATCAGAAAATTTAACGAACTGTC
>DOHJ01000240.1 GCA_003535335.1 Paracoccaceae bacterium
TATTTCTACGCGCAAATGTCGCCAAAGAGTTGTCAAGACCAATATCCGGCCCCTCGGGCGTTTCAATCGGACACATGCGGCCGTAGTGGGTTGGATGCACATCGCGCACCTCAAAACCGGCACGTTCGCGGGTCAGACCACCAGGCCCAAGCGCGGACAAACGGCGTTTATGCGTCACTTCCGATAGCGGATTGGTTTGGTCCATGAATTGCGACAATTGGCTAGAGCCAAAGAATTCACGCACCGCAGCCGCAGCCGGTTTGGCGTTGATCAGATCTTGCGGCATCACAGTGTCGATTTCAACGCTAGACATCCGCTCTTTGATCGCGCGCTCCATGCGCAGCAATCCAACCCGGTACTGGTTTTCCATCAGCTCGCCAACCGAACGAACCCGACGGTTTCCAAGGTGGTCAATATCGTCGATCTGGCCTTTGCCATCACGCAAATCAACCAGCGCCTTGATGCAGGCCACAATGTCTTCGCGGCGCAAGGTGCGTTGGGTGTCTTCGGCATCCAGCGACAGGCGCATGTTCATTTTAACACGGCCAACTGCGGACAGATCATAGCGTTCGCTATCAAAAAACAGGGTGTCAAACAGCGCAGATGCGGAATCAACGGTAGGTGGCTCGCCCGGACGCATAACGCGGTAAATATCCATCAACGCAGTGTCACGGCCCATGTTTTTATCAACAGCCACAGTATTGCGAATATATGGGCCGACATTGATATTATCGATATCCAGCACCGGAATTTCGGTAATCCCCGCATCCAGCAGCTCCATCAAGGTGCCGCCAATAACGTTGCCTTCTTTGTCCAGTTCCTGCGTCAGCTCATCGCCAGCCTCGACATAAATCGCGCCGGTTTCTTCGTTGATGATATCCTTGGCAACATATTTGCCTAAAATCAGTTCCAGCGGCAGCAACAGATCGGCGACCTTGCCTTCATCAATCAGCTTTTTAACCGCACGCGGTGTAATTTTTTTGCCGGCTTCGGCAATCACCTTGCCGGTTTTGGCATCCACCAGATCATGCACAGGGCGCGTGCCACGTACACGGTCAGGGAAAAATTTAGTGACCCAGCCTTTGTTCTTTTTCAGCTTGAAATTCACCGTGTCATAATAGGCATCCATGATCTGTTCCTGGTCCAGACCCAGCGCATAAAGCAGGGTGGTCACAGGCAGTTTACGGCGACGGTCAATGCGGGCAAAAACGATGTCTTTGGCGTCAAATTCAAAATCCAGCCACGAGCCGCGATATGGGATAATGCGGCAGGTAAACAGCAGTTTACCGGAACTCTGGGTTTTGCCTTTGTCGTGGTCAAAGAACACACCCGGGGAACGGTGCATCTGGGAAACGATCACCCGTTCGGTGCCGTTTACGACGAAGGTGCCGTTTGGTGTCATCAAAGGCATATCGCCCATGAACACGTCTTGTTCTTTGATGTCTTTGACCGATTTTGCGCCCGTATCTTCGTCAATATCAAACACGATCAGACGCAAAGTAACCTTTAGCGGTGCGGAATAGGTCATGTCGCGTTGCTGACATTCCTCAACATCGTATTTTGGCTTTTCCAGATCATATTTTACGAATTCCAGCGTGGCAGTTTCGTTGAAATCCTTGATCGGAAATACCGACTGGAACACACCGTTAATGCCTTCGCCATCCATTGGCGCCGACTGATCACCGGAATCCAGAAACAGTTTATACGAGGATTTCTGAACCTGAATCAGGTTTGGCATTTCCAGAACTTCGCGGATTTTACCATAATATTTACGCAGCCGCTTTTGGCCAAGATAAGATTGCGCCATTGTCTTTGTCGCCTTTCAATTTGTTCGCTGGCGCATGGCTGTCGGGGCCACAGCAATACGCCGCACACGCGAACCGGATCATGGTCTATTCTCGCAAGGGCCTCCCATCGGCCCTGCTCTCGTACCGTGAACCAGGTCTTGGAAAAGGCTCGCGGTAAAGCTCTTTCCAAGACAGGTTCGGCTGAACCCGAAATGCACCGGATTCAGCCAGATTAGTGAATGCAAACAGGGCGTTAGCGCCCGACCTGAATTACTTGATTTCGACTTCAGCGCCAGCTGCTTCCAGCTTGGCTTTAACCTCGTCGGCTTCAGCTTGATCAACGCCTTCTTTGACTTTACCGCCAGCAGTCTCAACCAGAGTTTTCGCTTCTTTCAGGCCCAGGCCTGTAATTGCGCGAACTTCTTTGATTACGCCAATTTTGGACGCACCAGGAGACATAATCAGAACGTCAAATTCTGTTTGTGCGCTGCCACCAGCGTCGCCACCCTCAGCCGCAGCCATCATGACAGCGCCACCGGCAGCTGGCTCAATGCCATACTCGTCTTTTAGGATAGTTTTCAGTTCTTGAGCTTCAAGAAGGGTCAGACCCACAATCTCTTCAGCCATTTTCTTTAGATCAGCCATGTTACTGTCTCTTTCGTTTTAATTTCTGTTCCAACGTCACGGGGTATCCATACGCCGGTCTTTTTTGTTGCTTTAAGCAGCCTTGTCTTCAATCGTTGACAAGATGCTTGCGATGTTGCTTGCAGGCGCGCCAATGGCACCGGCGATGTTGGCAGCAGGCGCACCAATGCAACCAGCGATCGAGGCAATAAGCTCGTCACGGGATGGCATGGCGGCGACAACTTTGACACCGGCAGGGTCCAGAGCATTCTCACCCATAGCGCCACCAAGGATCACGAATTTATCGTTATCTTTGGCAAATGCCTGAGAAACCTTGGCCGCAGCCACAGGATCCTCGGAATAGGTTAGAACAGTCATGCCCGTCAGATAATCGGCGATGCTTTCGCAAGGCTTCCCATCAAGGGCGATTTTGGCGAGCTTGTTTTTGGCAACACGCACATGGCCACCGGCATCACGCATTTGCGCGCGCAGGTTTTCCATATCCGCAACTGTAAGACCCGCGTAGTGGGAAACCACTACAACGCCAGAGCTTTCAAAGATTTCGCCGAGTTCAGCGACTACGGCTTCTTTTTGTGCTCTATCCACAGTTTTACTCCAATTATGGAAGGGTTTCCCCCTCCGGCTCAGTTTATGCCCTGCTTGCACAGGACGTTCGGGTCCAATTTCAGGGTCCCGAGGCCAAGATCACCCGAGGAAATCTCCTCGCATAAATATGTCTCGTTTCCCATCTCGGGAAGGAATTATCAGGCCCCGGTATTTTGGTGGCCCAACCCTCCGTCTCGGACAGAACAGCACCGTTTGGCGCTGCTACCTGACAGGCGAATCCGCCTGCCAAATTTCGTAAATGCGGCCGTTAAACCGCAGGCAATCTAGTTGCCAGTACCGTTTGCAACATCAATCGTCACACCCGGGCCCATAGTCGAGCTGACCACGATTTTCTTCATGTATGAACCCTTCAGACCAGAAGGCTTCAACTTGGCAACCGCCTCAATAAAGCAGCGGATGTTCTCGACCAGCTTGGCTTCGTCAAAAGACGCTTTACCAACACCGGCATGAATCACGCCTTCTTTTTCAACCTTGAACTGCACCTGACCACCTTTGGCAGCAGCAACAGCAGCAGCAACATCCATCGTCACCGTGCCAACCTTGGGGTTCGGCATCAGGTTACGCGGGCCTAAAACCTTACCCAGACGGCCAACAACCGGCATCATGTCAGGGGTTGCAATGCAGCGATCAAAATCGATCCTGCCGCCTTGCACGATTTCCATCAGATCCTCGGCACCAACAATGTCGGCACCGGCTTTGGTGGCCTCTTCGGCCTTGGCATCACGGGCAAATACAGCCACGCGAACATTTTTGCCTGTGCCGTTTGGCAGATCAACAACACCACGAACCATCTGGTCGGCGTGGCGCGGGTCTACACCCAAATTCAGCGCAATATCGATGGTTTCATCGAATTTTGCCTTTGCGTTGGCTTTGATCAGGGCCACAGCTTCTTCAACTGTTACGTCCGCTTTACCGGCAAATGCCTCACGGGCAGCAGCGGTTCTTTTTCCTAGCTTTGCCATGATTATTTTACCTCGATACCCATGGAGCGCGCTGTCCCCATGATAATTTTTGCAGCCGCATCAATGTCGTTTGCGCTCAAACCTTCCATTTTGGCTTCAGCGATTTCCTTGACTTGCGCCATAGTTACTGTGCCAACAACCTCGCGACCCGGGTTTGTTGCGCCGGATTTCAGCTTGGCCGCTTTGCGCAGATAATAAGACGCAGGTGGCGTCT